>DATIUK010000068.1:0-4190 GCA_035466885.1 Casimicrobiaceae bacterium | reverse complement strand
AGGTCGACGGCGTGCGGGTCATCGAGCTCATCGACTGCTTCGGGCCGCTGTTGCCGGTCGCCGAGTTCGACGCGCCCGCGGCGCTCGCCGCGCGCCTCGCCACACTGCGCGGCGCCGGCGCCACGCCAGGCCGCTTCGGCGGGATCGCGCCGTTCGTCACCACGCCCGGCGTCGCCGTCGACGCCGCAACCCGCACCGCGGTGCTGGCGGTGCCGGAATCCGCGCCGTTCTTCGCCGATCACTTTCCGCGGCGCCCGGTCTTCCCGGCCACGCTGCTGCTCGATGCCGGGATCGGCCTCGCGCTGGAACTCGCCGCCCACCTGCCGGACTGGCCTGCCGGCGCGACGCCGCGGGTCACGCGGATGACGCGGGTCAAGGTGCGTTCGTTCACGCCGCCGGGCGCCAGGCTCGAGCTCGCAGCGACGCTGCAGGACCACGCCGACGGACGCGCGACGATCGCGCTCGCGGCCGGAGCCGAAGGCCGGCCGGTGGCGACCGCCCGCGTCGAAATCGTCGCCGGAGACCACGCTCGATGAACGCCCCGACCCCTGGCAAGCGCCGCGTCGCGATCACCGGCATCGGCCTCGTGACCCCGGTGGGCAACGACGTCGCCACGACCTGGAGCGCGCTGCTCGCCGGCAGGAGCGGCGGCGCCCCGATCACGATCTTCGACGCGTCGGGCTTCCCGGTGCGCATCGCCTCCGAGGTCAAGGGCTTCGACGACGCCGCAGCCGGCGACCGCAAGCTCCTGAAGCTCACCACCCGCCCGCATCGTTTCGCGCTCGCGGCCGCCGAGCAGGCGTTCGTCGACGCCGGCATCCGCCCGACCCCGGCGACGGCGACGCGCTGGGGCTGCGCCGTGGGCGCCGGGATGATGACCTCCGAGTACGTCGACCTCGCGGTGACGCACGCGCACTCCGGCGCCGACGGCGAGCTCCACTCGGACCTGCTGCTCTCCGACCCCGCCGCCAACGATCCGATCGTGTTCTGCCGCAGCCAGGCGACGGCCGGGATTGCGCTCCTCACGCGGCGCTACGGCATCCGCGGCTACGCGACGAGCGTCCACACCGCCTGCGCATCGGGCGGGCAGGCGCTGGGCACCGCGCTGAAGCTCATCCGGCGCGGCGCGGTCGATTGCGTGCTGGCCGGTGGCTTCGACTCGATGATCAGCCCGGTCGGACTCGCCGGGTTCTGCCTGCTCTCCGCCGTGTCGCCCGACAACGATTCTCCGGAGCGCGCGAGCCGCCCGTTCGATGCGACGCGCAATGGCTTCCTGCTCGGCGAAGGCGCCGGTTTCCTGGTGCTGGAGGAGTGGTCGTCCGCCCGCCGGCGCGGCGCCCGCATCTACGCCGAGCTGGCCGGCGACGGCAACTCGCTGTCGTCGTACCGGATCACCGACTCGCCGCCCGATGGCGACGGCCCGATCCAGGCGATGCGCGCGGCGCTCGCCGACGCCGGCGCCATCCCCGCGGACATCGATTACCTGAACGCGCACGGCACGTCGACGCCGATGAACGACAAGAGCGAGAGCGCCGCCACGCACGTGGTGTTCGGCAGCGACGTCGGCCGCGTCAGCGTGAGCTCGACCAAGAGCACGATGGGTCACCTGATCGCCGCCGCCGGCGCGGTCGAGGTCGCCGCCTGCACGCTGGCGATCCACCACGGCGAGATGCCGGTCAACGCCAACTACCGCGAGCCCGATCCGGATTGCGCGCTCAACCTCGTCATCGGCGCGCCGCGCCGCCAGCGGGTGCGCATGGCGATGTCGAATTCCTTCGGCTTCGGCGGCTCCAACAGCTGCGTCGTGCTACGCCATCCCGAAGAGATCGATGGCGGACCCGCGGTGGCGCCCGCCTGAAAACGACCTCGCGAGGATCCCGTGGCCCACTCCAAGATCGTCGTCACCGGCACCGGCGCCGTCTGCGCCTCCGGCATGGAGCCGAAAGCGATCCTCGAGCGGCTCCTCGGCGGCGAAACCGCGATCGGCCCGATCGGCCAGTGGGACACGACGGGCTGGCCGGTGGCGGTCGCCGGCGAGATCGTCGACTTCAACGCCCGCGCGCTGGTCGATGACCGCAAGCTGCACAAGCTCATCCGCCGCACCGATCTTCTCGGGCTCTACGCCGCGGCGCGCGCGATCGAGGCCTCCGGACTTCTCGCGCACCGTTCGACGCTCGCCGACGCCGATGCCGCCGTCTTCAGCGACCGCAGCGGCGTCTACGTCGGTTCCGGCGGCGGCAACTACCAGAACCAGTACGACTTCTTCCCGCTGATGACCGAGGCCAGGGACACGCTCCCGGCGTTCGGGCGCGAGCTCGGCAACACCGTCAACCCGATGTGGCTCCTGCGCACGCTGCCCAACAACGTGCTCGGCCACATCGGCATCCAGCACGGCCTCAAGGGCCCGAACGCCTGCGTCACCAACCACAGCGTCGGGGGCGTGCTGGCGATCATCGAGGCGATGGAAGGCCTGCGCCAGGGCGAGGCCGATCGCGCCGTCGCCGTCGGCCACGACGCGCCGATCGAGCCGCAGATGCAGCTCTACTACCAGCGCGTAGGACTGCTGGCCAGCGAGGCGCTGCGTCCGTTCGACGCGCGGCACGACGGCAGCCTGTTCGGCGAAGGCGCGGCGGCGCTGGTGCTGGAAACCGAGGCCTCGGCTGCGGCGCGCGGCGCCGCGGTCCTCGGCGAAGTCATGGGCGGCGGGGCCGTCTGCGAAGCCGAGGGCCTCCTCGGCATCCGCGACGACGGCGACGGCGTCGCGCGGGCGATCGAGCTGGCCCTCGCCGACGCCGGCATCGCCGCGGCCGACGTCGGGATGATCGTCGCCCACGGCAACGGCACGCGGCTGTCCGACTGCTCGGAGGCCGCGGCGTTCCGGCGCGTCTTCGGCAGCACGGTCCCGCCAGTGACGGCGTTCAAGTGGGCGTTCGGCCACCTGATCGCCGCTGCCGGTACGCTCGACGCGGTGCTCGCCCTCGAGGCGCTGCGCCGCGGCGTCGTTCCGGGGCTCGCCACGCTCGAGGCGCTCGACCCCGCCTGCGCGCCGCTGCCGGTGGCGCGCGCCACGGTGCCCGCGCGCGGCAATATCGCGCTGGTCGTCAATCGCGGGTTCGCGGCGGCCGATGCCGCGCTGGTCGTTCGCGCGGGCTGAACCCGGCGCCCGCAGCGATGACGCCGACGGCTGCAGGATCCCGACGCTGCGGCATCGACAACGTCGACATCGCCCGCATCGAGCGTCTCATCGACGAGACGCCTGCCGGGGATCTCGCCAGGCTCTTTTCCGCGCAGGAACTCGCCGACGCCGGCGAGGGTCCCGGACGGGCCGCGAGCCTCGCGGCCCGGTTCGCCGCCAAGGAAGCGTGCCTCAAGCTCTTTCCGCGCGAGACCGCGCTGGGCAGCCTCGAGGCTGCCGACTTCTCGGTGGTGCGCGACAACTACGGCGCGCCGCGGCTGGCGTTCGGCGGCGCCGCCAGGAAGGCGCTGGACCGGCACCGGATCGCCGACATCGCGCTGTCGCTCACGCACGATCGCAACACCGCGAGCGCCATGGCGGTGCCGGAACCGGCGACGACCGCGCCGTCGCTCGCCGGCCGGCTCATCTACTGGTTCGCGCCGCTGCGGCGCGACGTCATCGTCGCCAACCTCGAGCGCGTCTACGGCGAGGACGTCGACGCGCCCGGCATCGCGGCGCTCGCGCAGGCGCACTACGGCCACCTCTGGCGGCTCCTCGGCGAGTTCCTGAAGTTCCGCTGGCTCTCGCCCGCCGCCAAGCGCGCGCTGGTCCGCGTCGAGAACATCGACGCCTACGTCGCAGCGCAGTCCCACGGCAAGGGCATCCTCGTCCTCACCGGCCATTTCGGCAACTGGGAGGTCGCGACCATCGCCGGCATCGGCAACTACCCCGAGGTGAAGGGGCGCTTCCACTTCGTCCGCCGCGCGGTGAAGCCCGCCTGGCTCGACCGGATCGTCACCCGGCGCTTCAACCGCGCGGGCTTCGGCGTCTTCCCCAAGCGCGGCTCGCTCGACGCGATGCTCGACAAGCTCGCGCAGGGCGACGCCATCGTGTTCCCGTTCGACCAGCACGCGCGACCGCCCGACGGCATCGAGAGCGAGTTCCTCGGCCACCCGGCGTGGACGTTCAGGAGCCTCGCGATCATCGCGCTGGCCACCGGCGCCCCGGTGCTGCC
>DATIUK010000067.1:0-5418 GCA_035466885.1 Casimicrobiaceae bacterium | reverse complement strand
TCGGCGAGCGAGCGCTGCGTGGCGAAGTAGGTGTTGACCTGCGCGAGCGCCGCGCCGGGAACCTGCGCCGCCTGCTGCAGCGGATAGAGGACGACGGCGGCATACAGACGCACTGTCTCGAGGTAGCGGTAGCGCGTGTCGGCGAACAGCAGCAGCACCGAGACGAGGCCGAAGAAGGCGAGGCGCGCGAGCGGCGAGGGGCCGCGATGAAAGAACGCCGGGGGCTCGGCCGGGAGGTGGCGCATCGGGCGGGCCGGTCAGGAAGCGTGGGGCACGACGAGCAACGGCGGCGCGAGCACGGCGGCAGCGGTGCGGAAAACCCGCCCTACCGGATCGGCTTCGCGTCGCGCCACGCCCTGGGTCGGTCGGACGCTAGTCCGAGGTGAAGATCGTCTGCAGCTTGTCCATGTTCTCGAGCGCACGCCCGCAGCCGCGCACGACGCAGGTGAGCGGCTCGTCGGCGACGATCACCGGCAGGCCGGTCTCCTCCATCAGCAGGCGGTCGACGTCGCGCAGCAGCGCGCCGCCCCCGGTCAGCACCATGCCGCGGTCGGCGATGTCGGCGCCGAGCTCGGGCGGGGTGCGCTCGAGCGCGCTCTTGACGGCGGACACGATGCTGTTGAGCGGATCGGTGAGCGCCTCGAGGATCTCGTTGGAGGAGACCGTGAAGCTGCGCGGAATGCCTTCGGCCAGGTTGCGGCCCTTGACTTCCATCTCCTTCACCTCGGAGCCCGGGAACGCGGAGCCGATGGTCTTCTTGATGACCTCGGCGGTGGTCTCGCCGATCAGCATCCCGTAGTTGCGGCGGATGTAGTTGACGATCGCCTCGTCGAACTTGTCGCCGCCCACGCGCACCGAGCCCGCGTAGACCATGCCGCCGAGCGAGATCACGCCGACCTCGGTCGTGCCGCCGCCGATGTCGACGACCATCGAGCCGGTCGCATCGGAAATCGGCAGGTCGGCGCCGATCGCGGCGGCCATCGGCTCCTCGATCAGGTAGACCTTCGAGGCACCGGCGCCCAACGCCGACTCGCGGATCGCGCGCCGCTCGACCTGCGTCGAGCCGCAGGGAACGCAGATGATGATCCGCGGCGACGGCGAGAAGAGGCGCGAGTCCAGCACCTTCTTGATGAACTGCTTCAGCATCTGCTCGGTCACCGTGAAGTCGGCGATGACGCCGTCCTTCATCGGACGGATCGCGGTGATGTTGCCCGGCGTGCGCCCGAGCATCTGCTTGGCGGCGAGGCCGACTTCCTGGATGACGCGCTTGCCGTTGGGGCCGCCTTCCTGGCGAATGGCCACCACCGACGGCTCGTCGAGCACGATCCCCTTGCCCCGGACGTAGATCAGCGTGTTGGCCGTGCCGAGGTCGATGGCGAGGTCGCTCGAGAAATAACCCTTGAGGAACTGGAACATGAAAACGGTAACCCGCGGAGTTGGGGCCGGCGCGCGCAAGCCTCGGCCGGCCCGAGGACGAAGGAGCGCCCTGGAGCGCCCCGGAAATATGACATCATGATACCCTATCGTGTTTCTCTTCTGCACTGATTGCGCGCCGATCGGCCCGGCCGCGCCGTCCCGGCGGCGCCCTCCCCCGAGGGCATCCTGCCGCGGATCGCGCCCGCCGCCGGCCGTGCCGCGCGGCACCGCGTCCGGATTGCCATGGCCCTCTCCCGCACCGACGTCGAACGCATCGCCCACCTCGCTCGCCTCGAGATCGACGCGGGCGAAGCCGAGGCGGTCCGCGCCAAGCTCGAGGCGATCTTCGGCCTGATCGACGAGCTCAACGCCGTCGACACCCGCGGCGTGCTGCCGATGGCGCACGCGCAGGACCTGGCCCTGCCGTTGCGCGACGACGCGGTGACCGAACCCGACCGCCACGCGCTCTACCAGGGCCAGGCCCCCGCCGTCGAGGACGGGCTCTACCTCGTGCCCAAGGTCATCGAGTGATCGCGGCGCCCACCTGCCACGCCCCCCCGCACGCTTCCCGCTCGCCCCGACCCTCTTTTCCGTGCTGACCGGAACCCTCGCCGAACTGTCCGCCGCGCTGCACGCCGGACGGATCTCCAGCGTCGAGCTGACGCAAGGACTCCTCGCGCGCATCGGCGCGCACAATCCCGCGCTCAACGCCTTCATCACCGTCGACGCCGACGGCGCGCTGACCGCCGCGAAGGCGGCCGACGCCGCGCTCGCGGCCGGGACCGCGGGACCGCTCACCGGCGTGCCGATCGCGCACAAGGACGTGCTGATGACCGCGGGGATCCGAACGAGCTGCGGCTCGCGGATGCTCGCGAACTTCACGGCCCCCTACGACGCCCACGTCGTCGCCACGCTGAAGGCCGCCGGCACCGTGCTCGTCGGCAAGACCAACATGGACGAGTTCGCGATGGGCTCGTCGAACGAGACATCCTACTTCGGCCCGGTCCGCAATCCCTGGCAGCCGGACTGCGTTCCCGGCGGCAGCTCCGGCGGCTCGGCCGCCGCGGTCGCGGCGCGCCTCGTCCCCGGGGCCACCGGGACCGACACCGGAGGCTCGATCCGGCAGCCGGCCGCGTTCACCGGCATCTGCGGCATCAAGCCCACCTACGGCATCTGCTCGCGCTACGGCCTGGTCGCCTTCGCCTCGAGCCTCGACCAGGCGGGACCGTTTGCGCGCACCGCCCGCGACTGCGCGCTGCTGCTCAACGCCATGGCCGGGCACGACCCGCGCGACTCGACGTCGATCGAGCGCCCGGTCGAGGACTACACTCGCGACCTCGAGCGACCGCTGGCCGGCCTGCGCGTCGGGCTGCCCGCCGAGTACTTCGGCCCCGGCGTCGACGCCGAGGTCGGGGCCGCGATCGACGCCGCCGTCGCCGTGCTGCGGCGCCTGGGCGCCACCACCGTCGACGTCGCGCTGCCCAACGCCCGGCTGGCGGTGCCGGTCTACTACGTGCTGGCACCCGCCGAGGCGTCGTCGAACCTGTCGCGTTTCGACGGCGTGCGCTACGGCCACCGTGCCGCGCGCTACGCCGACCTTCTCGACATGTACAAGAAGTCGCGCGCCGAGGGCTTCGGCGACGAGGTCAAGCGGCGGATCCTGGTGGGCACCTACGTGCTGTCGCATGGGTACTACGACGCGTACTACCTCAAGGCGCAGCAGGTGCGCCACCTCATCGCCGACGACTTCCGCCGTGCCTACGCGTCCTGCGACCTCATCCTGGGGCCCACGGCGCCCACGGCCGCGTTCCGCCTCGGCGCCAAGTCCGACGACCCGGTCGAGATGTACCTCGGCGACATCTTCACCGTCGCGGCCAACCTCGCCGGCGCGCCCGCGATGTCGATCCCCTGCGGCTTCACCGCCGGCGGCCTGCCCATCGGGCTGCAGCTGCAGGGCGACTACTTCTCGGAGGCGCGGCTGTTCAACGTCGCGCACCAATACCAGCAGGCGACCGACTGGCACGCCCGCGCGCCGGCCGAGGCCGCCTGAACACCGGGCCACCGATCATGAACTGGGAAGTCGTCATCGGCCTCGAGACGCACGTGCAGCTGTCGACGGCGTCGAAGATCTTCTCCGGCGCGGCGACCGCGTTCGGCGCCGCCCCCAACACGCAGGCGGCCGCGGTGGACATCGCGCTGCCGGGCGTGCTGCCGGTGCTCAACCGCGGCGCGGTGGAACGGGCGCTGCGCTTCGGCCTCGCCGTCGGTGCGAAGATCAACCGCCGCAGCGTGTTCGCGCGCAAGAACTACTTCTATCCCGACCTGCCCAAGGGCTACCAGATCAGCCAGTTCGAGATCCCGATCGTCGAGGGCGGCGCCCTGATCATTGCCACGCCGGCCGGCGACAAGACCGTCCGGCTGACCCGTGCCCACCTCGAGGAGGACGCCGGCAAGAGCCTGCACGAGGACTTCCACGGCATGACGGGGATCGACCTCAACCGGGCCGGCACGCCGCTGCTCGAGATCGTCACCGAGCCCGACCTCCGGAGTTCCGACGAGGCGATCGCCTACGCCAAGGCGCTGCACGCGCTGGTGCAGTGGATCGGCATCTGCGACGGCAACATGCAGGAGGGGAGCTTCCGCTGCGACGCCAACGTCTCGGTGCGCCCAGCCGGCGCGGCGAAGCTCGGCACGCGCTGCGAGATCAAGAACCTCAACAGCTTCCGCTTCATGCAGGCCGCGATCGAGTTCGAGGTCCGGCGCCAGGTCGCGCTGATCGAGGACGGCGGCAGCGTCGTCCAGGAAACACGTCTCTACGACCCCGACCGCAACGAGACCCGGTCGATGCGCAGCAAGGAAGACGCGCAGGACTACCGCTATTTCCCGGATCCGGACCTGCCGCCGCTGGTCATCGGCGACGACTGGCTGGAGCGCGTGCGCGCCGACCTGCCCGAGCTGCCCGCAGCGATGGGCCAGCGCTTCGCCGCGCAGTACGCGCTGCCGGCAGCCGACGCGGCGGCGCTGACGGCGTCGCGCGGCCTCGCCGCCTACTTCGAGGATGTCGTGCGCGTGCTCGGCGGCGGCGCGACCGCGACCCGGCTCGCCGCCAACTGGATCCAGGGTGATCTCGCCGCGGCGATGAACCGGGCCGAGATCGGCATCGACCGCGCGCCGGTGTCCGCCGCCGGGCTGTCGCGCCTTCTCGCCCGCATCCTCGACCAGACGATCTCCGGCAAGATCGCCAAGGACGTGTTCGACGCGCTCTGGGCCGGCGAGCACGGCGGCGACGCCGACGCGATCATCGCGGCGCGCGGCCTCACCCAGATCTCCGACCAAGGCGCGCTCGAGCGGGTCGTCGACGAGGTGCTCGCCGCCAACGCGGCGATGGTCGCCGAGTTCCGCGCCGGCAAGGAAAAGGCCTTCAACGCGCTGGTCGGCCAGGCGATGAAGGCGACCAAGGGCAAGGCCAACCCCGGACAGGTGAACGCGATCCTGCGCCGCAAGCTCGGGGCCTAGGGCCTGTTAGCGCTATGGCGATGCCGGTGCACTCGCTCGACGGGCTGTCGACGCTGGTCGCGGCGCTGCTCGCGATCGCGCTCGGCCGGCGCCTCAACCGACTCGTCCCCTGGCTCGAGCGCAACAACGTGCCGCCGGCAGTGAGCGCCGGCCTCGTGCTCTCGCTCGCCCTCGCGGGGCTGCGCGCCGCGGGCGTCCTCGATCTCAAGTTCGCGATGGCGCCGCGCGACGCGCTGCTGCTGGTCTTCTTCGCGTCGCTGGGCTTCGGCGCGCACCTGGGCCGGCTGGCGTCGGCCGGCAAGGGCGCGCTGGTGATCTGCCTCGCCGTGCTGCTCGCCATCGCCGGCCAGAATTTCATCGGCATCGCCTCCGCCCGGCTGTTCGGCGAGCCGGCGGCGCTGGGACCCTTCCTCGGCAGCATCGCGTACCTGGGCGGGCACGGCACCGCCGTCGCCTGGAGCAACGCGCCGGCGGCCACCGCGTTGC
>DATIUK010000066.1:0-4932 GCA_035466885.1 Casimicrobiaceae bacterium | reverse complement strand
CGCGTTCACCGGGACACCCGAAGTAGGGTCAGACTCGACTTTCCCCCGCGCCGCGATCGCAAACTCCGTGCGTGCCGAAAGTCGAGTCTGACCCCACTTCCCCGCGGGACGGCCCGGCGGGCTCATACCACGCGCGCCCGGAAGAGGTCGTGCAGGTGCAGCGCGCCGACCAGCCGCTCTTCGCCGTCGACGACGAGCAGTTGCGTGACCTTCGGCGGCGTCTCCATCAGCAGCACGCAGTCGATCGCCAGCCGGTCGGGGCCGATCATCCGCGGCGTGCGGGTCATGACCTCGCGCACCGGCGTCTGCGCGATGTCGCCGCCGCGCGACAGGCTGCGCCGCAGGTCGCCGTCGGTGAAGATGCCGCAGACGCGCCCGCCCTGGTCGCAGATCACCGTCATGCCCATGCCCTTGCCGCCCATCTCGGTCACCGCGGACAGCAGCGTGGCGTCACTGCCGACGATCGGCAGCGCCTCGCCGCTGACCATCACGTCGCGCACGCGGGTGAGCAGCCGGCGGCCGAGCGCCCCGCCGGGGTGGGACCGGGCGAAATCGTCGACCGAGAAGCCGCGCGCGTCCAGCAGTGCCAGCGCCAGCGCGTCGCCCAGCGCCAGCGCCGCCGTCGTGCTCGCGGTGGGGGCGAGGCCCAGCGGGCAGGCCTCGGCGTCGACCGCAGCGTCGAGGTGGACGTCGGCCGCCTGGGCGAGCGAGGAGTGCGCGTTGCCGGTGAGGGCGATGATGTTCGCCCCCTGGCGTCTGATGTGCGGGGTCAGCAGCAGGAGTTCGTCGGTCTCGCCGGAGTTCGACAGCATCAGCACGACGTCGTCGGCGGTGATCATCCCGAGGTCGCCGTGCGAGGCCTCTGCGGGATGGACGAAGAACGCCGGGGTCCCGGTCGACGCCAGCGTCGCTGCGATCTTGCCGCCGACGTGCCCCGACTTGCCGATGCCGGAGACGACGACGCGGCCGCGGCAGCGCAGCATCAGGTCGACGGCGGCGACGAACGGGCCGCCGAGCCGCTGCGACAGCGCGAGGATCGCTGCGGCCTCGGTGGCGAGGACGTCGCGCGCGAGCGCAAGCGCGCGGTCCGCGTCGAGGCAGTCGTTGCGCGGCGCCAGCGTGGCGAAGGCGTTCATCCAATCGAGTATAACCGACGCCTCCAGCCGCTCGCCGGCCGGCGCAGCGCGGATCGTGTGCCGCGCCGTGCTACAGTCGACAGACGACCGTTCTCAGCCAACGCTGCCACGCAGGCCTGTTCGTTCCGGGTCTGCAAGGCGCGTTGCAAGTGAAACTGGCCCTGGATCCGCTGGATGCCGCAGACCCTGCAACTGATCCTCGTCCTGCTGGGTACCGCCGTCGTGGTCGTGGTCCTGTGCAGGCTCATCCGGCTGCCGCCGATCCTGGGCTACCTCGTCGTCGGGATCGCCGTCGGCCCGCACGCGCTCGCCTGGGTTCCCGACTCGGCCGAGACCCGGCTGCTGGCGGAATTCGGCCTCGTGTTCCTGATGTTCTCGATCGGGCTCGAGTTCAGCCTGCCGCAGCTGCGCGCGATGCGGCGAGCGGTGTTCGGGCTCGGCCTCGCCCAGGTTGCGATCACGACCATCGCGGCGATGGTCGGCCTGCAGCTCCTGGGCTACGGCTGGCAGGCTGGGCTCACGCTGGGCGGGGCGCTGGCGATGAGCAGCACGGCGATCGTCTCCAAGATGATGGCCGAGAGGATGGAGCTCGCGACGCCGCACGGGCGCGACGTGATGGGCATCCTGCTGTTCCAGGATCTTGCCGTCGTCCTGTTCCTGATCCTGCTGCCGTCGCTCAACAAGAGCGGCTCGGAGCTCGCGTTCGCGATCGTCTTCGCGGTCGTCAAGGCCTCGGCGGCGCTGCTGCTCATCCTCTACGCGGGCCAGCGCCCGATGCGCGCGTGGTTCCACCTCGTCGCGCGGCAGAGGAGCTCCGAGCTCTTCATGCTCAACCTGCTGCTCATCACGCTGGGCCTCGCGGCGCTGACCGAGCTCGCCGGGCTGTCGCTGGCGCTGGGCGCGTTCCTCGCCGGGATGCTGATCGCCGAGACCGAGTACCGCTACCAGGTCGAGGAGGACATCAAGCCCTTCCGCGACGTCCTGCTGGGCCTGTTCTTCATCACCATGGGGATGTCGCTCGACCTCGCGATCGTGGCGGCGAGCTGGGGCTGGGTGGCGCTGCTGCTGGTCGTCCCGGTACTGGTCAAGTTCGCGCTGATCGTGCTGCTGTCGCGCCTGTTCGGCGCCGCCCCGGCGACCGCGTGGCGGACCGGCTTTCACCTCGCGCAGGCGGGGGAGTTCGCGCTGGTGATGCTCGCGCTGATGCGGCTGCACGACCTCATCGACCCCAGGCTCGCCCAGCTCGTGCTGGCGGCGATGGTGCTCTCGATGCTGGCGGCGCCATTGATCATCCAGTTCTCGGAACCGATCGTGCGGCGCCTGACCGCCAACGACTGGCTCGCCCGTGCGGCGCAGGTCACGCAGATCGCCGCCTCCACGATGGCGCGGCAGGATCACGTGATCATCTGCGGCTTCGGCCGCAGCGGGCAGAACCTCGCCCGCCTGCTCGAGGCGGAGGACATCCCCTTCATCGCCCTCGACGCCGATCCGCAGCGGGTGCGCGAGGCGGCGGGCGCGGGCAGCAGCGTCGTCTACGGCGACGCCGGGCGGCGCGAGGCGCTGGTGGCCGCCGGCATCGCCAAGGCGAGGGCGGTGGTCGTGACCTTTGCCGACACCGGGGTCGCGCTCAAGATCCTGCACCACGTCCAGCAGGCACGGCCCGAGCTGCCGGTGGTCGTGCGCACCGTCGACGACAGCGAACTCGACCGGCTGATGGCGGCCGGCGCCTCGGAAGTCGTCCCGGAGGTGCTCGAGGGCAGCCTGATGCTGGCGTCGCACTCGCTGCTGCTGCTCGGGGTGCCGCTCAACCGCGTGCTGTCGCGCATCCGGGCGATTCGCGAGGAGCGCTACAGCCTGTTCCGCGGCTTCTTCCACGGCGCGACCGACGCCGCCGACGCCGCCGACAACCTGCAGCCGCGGCTGCATTCGGTGCTGCTCCCGGACCGGGCGCACGCGGTCGGTCGCACGCTGGCCGAGCTCGGGATCGCCGGTGTCGTCGAGGTGACCGGAGTGCGGCGGCGGGGCATGCGCTCGCAGCGTCCGGATGCCGACTGGCGGTTCGAGGGCGGCGACGTGGTCGTGCTGCTCGGCCTGCCGGAAAACCTGGCGCTGGCCGAGCGCCGGTTGCTCCAGACCTGAAATCGCGGCGCAGTACCCGCCGACAGCGCGCGGGGCGACACGGGAATTCCCGGCCGCGGCCGCGGTCCTACCGGCTTTCGCGAGGCCGGTGTTTACTGGTTCTTCCCGGGCCGGCCGATAACTGACCCGCGGTCATTGTGATCGCCCGGCCGGTCACGCTACAATCGTCCTCTTTGCCTCAAGGTCCTTCCGCCTGCCGATGAACACCGCTGCGCCGGGGGTTTCCGGACTCCCGCTTCCTGCCGCCGACCCGGCCGTCGAACTCGCCGACGTGCGCTTCGGCTACGACGCCCGGACCGTGCTCGACGGCATCTCGATGACCATCCCGCGCGGCAAGGTCGTCGCGATCATGGGCGGGTCCGGCTGCGGCAAGACCACGATCCTGCGCCTCATCGGCGGGCAGCTGCGTCCGGCGTCGGGGCAGGTCAGGGTCGACGGCCGGTCGGTGCCCGATCTCGACCGCGAGGGCCTGTACGAGTTGCGCCGCCGGATCGGCATGCTGTTCCAGTTCGGCGCGCTGTTCACCGACATGACGGTGTTCGAGAACGTCGCGTTCGTGCTCCGCGAGCACACCGACCTGCCCGAGGAGCTGATCCGGGACCTGGTGCTGATGAAGCTGCACGCCGTGGGGCTGCGCGGCACTGCGCAGCTGAAGCCGGCGGAGCTCTCCGGCGGCATGGCGCGCCGCGTCGCGCTCGCGCGCGCGATCGCGCTCGACCCGATGCTCGTCATGTACGACGAGCCGTTCGCGGGGCTGGACCCGATCTCGCTCGGCGTCGTCGGGCAGCTGATCCGGCGCTTGAACGACGCGCTCGGCGTCACCTCGGTGGTCGTCACCCACGACGTCTACGAGTCGCTCAAGATCGTCGACTACATGTACTTCGTCTCGGAAGGGCGGATTGTCGCGCAGGGCACGCCGGACGAGGTTCGCGCATCGCCCGAGGCGTTCGTCCGGCAGTTCGTCGACGGCGAGCCGGACGGCCCGGTGCCGTTCCACTATCCGGCGGCGTCGTACCGCTCGGAGCTCTTCGCCCGTGTCTAGGAGCCTCGCGGCCGGTGCGGACGTCGTGCGCCGCCTGGGTGCGGCGACGGTCGCGTTCGTGCGCCGGATGGGCTACTCGGCGCGGTTCTCGGTGGCGGTCATCGCGCAGACGCCGGCGGCGTTCCGCCGGCTGCCGCTGACGCTGCGCGAGATCTACTTCGCCGGCGTACTGTCGCTGATCATCATCCTGGTGTCGGGATTGTTCATCGGCATGGTGCTGGCGCTGCAGGGCTACGACGTGCTCAACCGCTATGGCGCCGACGAATCGTTGGGCATTCTGGTCGCGCTGTCGCTGGTGCGGGAGCTCGAGCCCGTCGTCGCCGGCCTGCTGTTCGCCAGCCGCGCCGGCAGCGCGATCACCGCCGAGATCGGCTTGATGAAGGCCACCGAGCAGCTGTCGGCGATGGAAATGATGGCAGTCGACCCGTTGGCCCGCGTCGTGGCACCCCGGTTCTGGGGCGGCGTATTGTCGATGCCGCTGCTCGCGGCGCTGTTTTCGACGATGGGGATCTTTGGCGCGTACGTGGTGGGCGTCAAGCTGATCGGCATCGACGCCGGCGCGTTCTGGGGCAACATGCAGGCCGGCGTCGACTTTCGCTTCGACATTGTCAACGG
>DATIUK010000065.1:0-2818 GCA_035466885.1 Casimicrobiaceae bacterium | reverse complement strand
TGCGCTCGCCGCCCTTCGCGTACTTCTCCAGCAGTATCTCGGTGGAGATCGCCTGCGCCGGCAGCGCCGGCGGCAGTTCGGGCGTGGTGGATTTGGAATCGTCGCGCTTCATGGGTGGTCACCGGCGGCAGGTGCGCGCCGGTTCAAGACATTGGTAACGGATGCTGATGATGGCACGAAACCGCGCCGCCGTCCCGACGCCACAGCGCCTGTCGGCGGCGCGATGGCGCGACTGCGGCGAAGCCGGCTCGCGACCCGCTCAGCGCGTCTTCTCGTAGTGCTTGCGCCGGTTGGCCTCGAACACGAACTCCTCGAGCGCCGGGTCCATGGCGCTGCGCGAGGAGACGATGCCGACGACCTTGCCCGACTCGACCACCGGCATGTGCCGGAAGCCGCGTTCCTGCATCCGGTGCAGCGCGTGACCGAACGGCTTGTCGGACTCGATGGTCTCGGGCGCCGGCGTCATCACCTCGGCGAGCGGCGTCGCTTGCGCGTCGCGGCCCTTGGCGACGACGCGGTAGGCGATGTCGCGCTCGGTGAAGATCCCGACCAGGCGGTCGGCCTCGACGACGACGACCGCACCGACGCTCTTCTTCGCCATCAGCCTCGCGGCCTCGGTGACCACGGTCTGCGGGCTGACCTGGACCAGCGTCCGCGGCTTCATCACGCTCTTCACCGACTGATCGTACATGGCTCTTCCTGTGCGCGAGACCGATGGACATCGCCGGAACCGGCTGCAGCAGGCCCGGACCGCCGCGAAGTCCGGCGCCTTCTCGCCGCCGGTGCCTCCGCTCGTTCGCCAACGCCGCGCAACCGCTGCGCGACGGAACACGCACGGCGACGTTACGCCCAGCCAATGCGCGAAGCGTTGACCTTGATCAAGCCGGGCGGAAGTGCGGGCTGCGAGGATGCGACGGGGTCAGGGCAACCCGGTTCCCGGACGGGCGACGACGTGCCCGGTTCGCCGCCCGACGAACCCAGCGCGACCAGGCGCGGGCGTTGGCGGCCTGCCCGCAGTCGCCGCCGCGCCGCGGGCCCGGATGCCGCCGCCCCGCGAACACCGCACGCGCGTCATCTGGAGCCGCCGGAATCCTGGTGCTAGACTGCTCCATACCCGCGGGCAGTGCGCGCCACGCGCGCCGATCCCGCTGCCCGCCACGAGGAACCATGGACGAGTCCTGTCGCCGCCGGCGTGCGGATCGCTGCGTGCCCGCGCTCGATTGCAGGGAGCCCGCTTGGCTACGGTGAGCCTGCGCGGGGTGCGCAAGACGTACGACGCGCTGGAGGTGGTCCACGGCGTGGACCTCGAGGTTGCCGACGAGGAATTCGTCGTCCTGGTCGGGCCCTCGGGCTGCGGCAAGAGCACGCTGCTGCGGATGATCGCGGGCCTGGAGGAGATTTCCGGCGGCGAGATCGCGATCGGCGAACGCGTCGTCAACGAGGTCGACCCCAAGGACCGCGACGTGGCGATGGTGTTCCAGGACTACGCGCTGTATCCGCACCTCAGCGTTTTCCAGAACATCGCCTTCTCGCTGCAGTACCGCGCCGTCGCCAAGGCCGAGATCGCGCGCCGCGTCGCGCAGGTTGCCGCGATCCTCGACATCGAGCCCCTGCTCGACCGCAAGCCCCGGCAGCTGTCGGGCGGGCAGCGGCAGCGGGTGGCGATGGGCCGGGCGATCGTGCGCGAGCCCAAGGTGTTCCTGTTCGACGAGCCGCTGTCGAACCTCGACGCCAAGCTTCGCGTCCAGATGCGCACCGAGATCAAGAAGCTGCGCGAGCGCGTGCGCACGACGGCGATCTACGTCACGCACGACCAGATCGAGGCGATGACGCTGGCCGACCGCATCGTGCTGATGCACGAGGGCCGCGTCGAGCAGGTGGGGACGCCCGAGGACGTCTACGACGTGCCGGCGACGCTGTTCGTGGCCGGTTTCGTCGGCGCGTCGGCGATGAACCTGGTTCCCGGCCGGATCGACAGCGACGGCAGCCGGACCTGCGTGTTCCTGGGCGACGGCGCGCGGCTGCCGCTGCCCCCCGCGAGGTACGACGCGCACCGCGGCAAGGCGGTGACCATCGGCCTGCGGCCCGAGCACCTGCACTGGGTGCCCGACGCCCATGCCGACGCGCTGGTCGGCACCGCGCGCGTGGTCGAGCCGCTGGGGTCGGACACGCTGGTCGTGTTCGAGCTCGCCGGCTGCGAGCTCCAGGCACGCCTGCCGCCGCGCGTGGTCCGCGGCGCCGGCGAAGCCGTGCGCGTCGCCATCGCGCCGGAATCGATCCACCTGTTCGACCCGGCGACGGAGCGGCGACTATGACCGCGCCGCAGGAACACGCCCTGCCGGATTCCGAGGCCCTGCGCGTGCCGGCGGAGAGGCTCGGTGCGGGCAGCAGCTGCAAATGCGAGGTCGTGGCCGACGCCGACGCGCTGGCGCGGCACTTCGCGGCGTCGATGCAGGGCGAGTACCGCGCGGCCAAGGCACTGGGCCGCGACCGGGTCGTCTTCATCGTGCCGGTGGGACCGATCGGGCAGTTCGAGCTCTTCGCGAACGCGGTGAACGAATCCCGCCTCCCGGTGCGCGACCTCGTGCTCGTCAACATGGACGAGTACCTGACGCCCGAGGGCGCGTGGATCCCGCTCGACGATCCGCTGTCGTTCCGCGCCCACATGGAGCGCGCGCTGTGGTCGCGGCTCGATCCCGCGCTGGCGCCGCCGCCCGAGTACCGCCACTTTCCCGACCCGGTCGACCCGGCGGCGACCGCCCGCCTGATCGAGCGCTGCGGCGGCGTCGACGTCGCCTATGGCGGCGTGGGCATCACC
>DATIUK010000064.1:0-16573 GCA_035466885.1 Casimicrobiaceae bacterium | reverse complement strand
CCGCTACTACAACATCATCTACGACGCGGTCGACGAGGTGAAGGCTGCGCTCGGCGGCATGCTGTCGCCGGAACGCAAGGAAAGCCAGACCGGGCTCGTCGAGGTGCGGGAGGTCTACAAGATCTCCAAGGTCGGCACCGTTGCCGGCTGCTACGTCCTCGAGGGGACGATCAAGCGCGGCTCGCGTGTGCGCGTGCTTCGCGACAACGTCGTGATCCACGACGGCGAGCTCGATTCGCTCAAGCGCTTCAAGGACGACGTCCGCGAGGTCAAGGGCGGCTTCGAGTGCGGCCTGTCGGTCAAGAACTTCAACGACATCGAGAAGGGCGACCAGCTCGAGGCCTACGAGATCGTCGAGGTCTCGCGGACCCTGTAGGAGGGCACGTGAAGCGCCAATCGCAGCGGGCGCACCGCGTCGGCGATGAGATCCAACGCGAGCTCGCGCAGATCCTGCGCGACGAGATCAAGGACCCGCGGGTCGGTCGGGTCACGATCACGAGCGTCGAGGTGTCGGCGGACCTGTCGCACGCCAAGGTGTTCTTCACCCACCTCGCCGGGCGCGCCGAGGCGGAGGAGGCCGAGCGCGCGCTGCAGCGCACCGCCGGCTTCCTGCGCAGCGAGCTGGCGCGGCGCCTGTCGCTCTACTCGGTGCCGCAGCTGCACTTCGCCTACGACGACTCGATCGAGTCCGGCATGAAGCTGTCGCGCCTGATCGACGACGCGGTCGCCGCCGACCGCAAGACGCCCCCGGGATCGTGAACCGCCCGCCGCGGCCGCCGCGCCGCCGGGTGGACGGCATCCTGCTGCTCGACAAGCCGCCGGGCGTTACGTCGAACGCGGCGCTGCAGCGGGCGCGCCGCGTGTTCCGCGCCGAGAAAGCAGGGCACACGGGAACGCTCGATCCGCTCGCCTCGGGCCTGCTGCCGCTGTGCTTCGGCGAGGCGACCAAGTTCGCGCAGTCGCTGCTCGATTCCCGCAAGGAGTACCTGGCGACGCTCGCGTTCGGCGCGTCGACGACCACCGGCGACGCCGAAGGCGAGGTCGTGGAGACGTCCGCTGTCGCGTTCACCGCCGCCGACCTCGCCGTCGCGCTGCGGGGGTTCGAGGGGACCATCGCGCAGCTGCCGCCGCGCTACGCCGCGCTCAAGTTCGAGGGCCGGGCGTACTACGAGTACGCGCGCGCGGGACAGGAGATGCCGCGCACGCCGCGCCCGGTGACGATCCACGCGCTCGAGGTCGTCGAGTACGCGCCGCCGCTGGTCGTTCTGCGCGTCGCCTGCAGCAAGGGAACCTACGTCCGCGTGCTCGCCGAGGACATCGCGCAGGCGCTCGGCTCCCGCGCGCACCTCGCCGCGCTGCGCCGCACGGCGAGCGGGCCGTTTCGCATCGAAGCGGCGGTGCCGCTCGACGCGCTGGAGGCGGCCGACCCCGCCGGCGTCGACGCCTTGCTGCTGCCGGTGGACGCGCCGCTGGGGGAGTTGCCGGTGATCGTCCTCGCCGGGCCGGCGGCGGCGGCGCTGCGGCACGGGCAGGTGGTCGCGCATGCCGCCGCCGCGGCCGGCGCGCATCGCTGCTACGGTCCGGACGGCGAGTTCCTCGGCGTCGCGACGGCGGCGGCCGGGACCCTGCGGGCCGAGCGGATGCTGCGCTGCGACGGCGAGGCAGACTCCCGCGCATGAGTGGGAGCCGGGGTTCGGCGATTTGCCGGTCGCGGCGGTTTCGGACTACAATACATGGCTTTGCAGCATCAGGCACGGCGCGTCGATGCTGGCGCGCGTCACCCAACGCCGGGACCACTGCCGGTCCCGAGCGCATTTACGGAAGGAAGCATCATGGCAGTCACCGTGCAGGACAAGGCGAAGGTCATCGCCGAGAACCAGAGGGCCAAGGGCGATACCGGCTCACCCGAGGTCCAGGTCGCGCTGCTCACCGCACGCATCAACGGCCTCACCGACCACTTCAAGGCGAACACCAAGGACCACCACTCGCGGCGCGGCCTGCTGCGCATGGTTTCGCGTCGCCGCAAGCTGCTCGACTACCTCAAGTCGCGCAACGTCGAAAGCTACCGCGCGCTGATCGAGAAGCTGGGTCTGCGCAAGTAACGCAGCAAGGCCGACGACGCGTGCTGCCTACGCCAGAGTTCCGGCAACCCGCCGTGCCGCCGCGACTGGCGGCAGGGCGTTCGACAGTCCGGCGGTTCGCGCCGCGACTGCCCGCCACCCCATGAGCAGAAACCGCAATGGCCGCGCCGTGACTGGGCGGCCATTGTCATTCTGAGAATCCGAGGACAACGTGAACCCGATCAAGAAATCCATTCCCTACGGCCGCCACACGCTGACGCTGGAGACCGGCGAGATCGCCCGCCAGTCCGGCGGTGCGGTGATGGTGAGCCTCAACGACACCGTCGTGCTGGTCACGGCGGTCGCGCGCAAGGAAGCGAAGGCCGGCCAGGACTTCTTCCCGCTGACCGTCGACTACCAGGAAAAGACCTATGCGGCCGGCAAGATCCCCGGCGGCTTCTTCAAGCGCGAGGGACGACCGTCCGAGAAGGAGACGCTGACCTCGCGCCTGATCGACCGGCCGATCCGGCCGCTGTTCCCTGAGGGCTTCTTCAACGAGGTGCAGGTGATCGCGACGGTCATGTCGGTCGATCCGGAGATCGACCCTGACATCCCGGCGATGATCGGCGCGTCGGCGGCGCTGATGCTCTCGGGCGTGCCGTTCAACGGCCCGATCGGCGCCGCGCGAGTCGGCTACATCGACGGCCAGTACGTGCTCAACCCCACCAAGACCGAGCTCGAGACGCAGTCGGCGCTGAACCTCGTCGTCGCGGGCACCGAGGCCGCGGTGCTCATGGTCGAGTCCGAGGCGGCGGAGCTTTCCGAGGAAGTGATGCTCGGCGCGGTGGTCTACGGCCACCAGCAGCAGCAGGCCGTGATCACCCTGATCCACGAGCTCGTCGAGGCGGGCGGCAAGCCGTTGTGGGACTGGAAGGCGGCGGCCAAGGACGAGGCGATGGTCGCCCGGGTCACCGCGGTCGCCGAGGCGCCGCTGCGCGCGGCCTACCAGCTGCGGCAGAAGCAGGCGCGCCAGCAGGCGCTCAAGGAGGTCTACGCCAAGGTTGCCGCCGAGTGCATCCCGGCCGATGCGGCACCCGGCCACGCGAACCAGGTCAACGACTTCGTGTTCGCGCTCGAGAGCAGCATCGTGCGCAACCAGATCCTCTCCGGCGAGCCGCGCATCGACGGACGCGACACCCGCACCGTGCGCCCGATCAGCATCCGCACCGGCGTGCTGCCGCGCACCCACGGCTCGGCGCTGTTCACGCGCGGCGAGACGCAGGCGCTGGTCGTCGCCACGCTGGGCACCGCCCGCGACGAGCAACGCATCGACGCGCTGATGGGCGAGTACACCGACCGCTTCATGCTCCACTACACCATGCCGCCCTACGCGACCGGCGAGACCGGCCGCGTCGGCACGCCGAAGCGGCGCGAGATCGGCCACGGCCGCCTCGCCAAGCGCTCGCTGCTCGCGGTGCTGCCGACCGCCGAGGAGTTCGCCTACTCGATGCGCGTCGTCTCCGAGATCACCGAGTCCAACGGCTCGTCGTCGATGGCCTCGGTCTGCGGCGGCAGCCTCGCGCTGATGGATGCGGGCGTGCCGACCAAGGCGCACGTCGCGGGCATCGCGATGGGCCTCATCAAGGAAGGCAACCGCTTCGCCGTGCTGACCGACATCCTCGGCGACGAGGACCACCTCGGCGACATGGACTTCAAGGTGGCCGGCACCGACCGCGGCGTCACCGCGCTGCAGATGGACATCAAGATCCAGGGCATCACCAAGGAGATCATGGCCGTGGCGCTGTCGCAGGCGCGCGAAGGCCGTCTGCACATCCTCGGCCTGATGCAGAACGCGCTGCCGCACGCGCGCACCGAAGTGTCGCTGCACGCACCGCGGATGATGACGTTCAAGATCAACCCGGAGAAGATCCGCGACGTGATCGGCAAGGGCGGCGCGGTGATCCGCGCGCTGACCGAGGAAACCGGCACGACGATCGACATCCAGGACGACGGCACGGTCACGATCGCGTCGGTCAACGCCGACGCCTGCAACGTCGCGAAGAAGCGCATCGAGGACATCACCGCCGAGGTCGAGGTGGGCAAGGTCTACGAAGGCGCCGTGCTGCGGCTGCTCGATTTCGGCGCCATCGTCCAGGTGCTGCCGGGCAAGGACGGCCTGCTGCACATCTCGCAGATCGCCAAGGAGCGGGTCAACCAGGTCTCCGACTACCTCAAGGAAGGGCAGATCGTCCGCGTCAAGGTGCTCGAGGCCGACGACAAGGGCCGGCTGCGCCTGTCGATGAAGGCGGCGGCCGAGGAGGTCGCGGCACCGGTCGACCCGGCGCCGACCGCCTGACGCCTCCGCGCGTCGATGCTGAACGAACGAGGGGCGCCGATCCGGCGCCCCTCGTTCGTTCGTGGACCGGGTTGCTCAGCGCGCGGGCGACTTGCGCTCGTCGGCGACGGCCTCGCCGGTGACGGTCACCGTGATCTCGGTCGTTCCGGCCTCGAATGCGACCGGGATGCCGCCGCCGCCCGGGGGAGGCGCCGCCGCCGCGCGCATCGGGTAGGGCGAGCGCAGTTCGCCGCCGGCCTGCACGCTGACGCGGCCCGGGCGCCAGGTCGCGAAGCCCAGCCCCTTGGCGGCGCGGGCCGCGCGCTCCTGCCACTGCCGGATCGCCAGTTGCGCGAGCGCATCCTCGGCCTCGCGCTGCGCCTCGTCGCTGACCGAGAACCCGATGCCGGCGATCACCAGTCCGATGTCCGCCTGCAGCGCGCTCACGAGGTTGGTCATCGCCGCGAAGTCGCGGCCTTCGAGCGTGATCGACTGCGACACCCGCCAGCGCGCGGGGCGGTCGCGCTCGGACACCTGGTACGACGAGTAGCCGGAGGTCTGCACGGTGATCCCTGCGGCGCCCCTGGCGCGTGCCAGCGCCCGGTTGATGCGGCCGTTGACCTCGGCGGCGGCCGTGGCCGCGCTCGGGTGGTCGGCCTCCGCGCGCAGGCTCGCCCGCAGCCGGTCGTTGGGCACGCTGGTCGAGGCGCTGGCGGTGACGGTGACCACCGGCTCCCGCGGCGGGGCGTCGGCCGAGGGCGCCTGCGCGCGTCCCGCGGCGGGGAGCGCCGCGCAGGCGAAGAGCGCGGCGACGACGAGCCGCCGGTGCGGCGCCGCGGACGGAGTGGCGCGGCAGTTCGGGAGGGTCGCGGCGATGGCGAGGGTCATGACGGGCTCCGGGTTTGGCGGCTGGTGCGTCGCGGCAGTTCGAGGATGGCGGCGCGGTTCGACCACGAGAAGCACTTCGGCGCCGCTTCCTGCCACGGCAGCCACACGGCGGCGAGGTGCTCGCGCGGGGCGAGCGTCACCGGCACCGGTGCGGGCAACTCGAGCGCGAACACGTGCTCGGTGTTGTGCGTGGTGCCCGGCGGGTAGCGGTGCCGCCAATGCGGGTAGATCTCGTAGACGTTCGAGTAGTTCCAATCGACGAGCCCGCCCCAGGCGTCGGCGTCGAGTCCGGTCTCCTCGGCGAGCTCGCGCCGGGCGGTCTCGGCCAGCGTTTCGCCGGGCTCCTGGCTGCCGGTCACCGATTGCCAATAGCCGGGGAAGTCGGCACGCTCGAGCAGCAGCACGTCGAGATCCCTGGTGTGGACGAGGGCGAGGATCGAGATCGGGACTTTGTGTGTCATGGCCGGTGGGCAACGGGTCCTGGCCGGACCTTGAACGAGCGCGGCGGCCCGCCGGGGTTGCCGCGCGAATGCTTCAGGCGACGACGACCCAGAACGGGACGTGCCGTTCGCGCCAGAACTCCGCCGCCTCGCCGAGGATCTCCTCGGCGGTCTCCCAGTCGTTCGGGTGCGCCTTGCGATAGGCGGCCGAATGCGCGATGCGCACGACCGCGCCGTCCTTGCCCAGCCAGTCGCCATCCTCGAGGCAGTCGGCCAGCGCGTCCCAGTTCTCGCCGAAGTGCTCGGGCAGCCGCAGACCCTCGGCGAACGCCGCCAGCAGCGAGCGCTTGGAGCTCGCCCGCGCGAGGTCGACCGCCAGGTGGCGCAGCCCGGCAGCCGCCGCGGCCTGCTCGACGACCTCCGCCTGGCCGTGGTACTCGACCACGCCGGCATTCTCGAGATCGCTGAAATCGGGAAGCTTCATTCACGGATCCTCTTGAACGACGCGTAGTGGTCGCCGGTGTAGTAGCACGCGTCCGGCGCGGTCGGTGCGCCGCCGCAGACGATGCGGCGGGCGCCCCGGCTCTTCACGCCCGGGGTGCGGACCGTGTACTCGAGGTAGTAGCCGCGCGGCTTGGCGGGGAGCAGCTGTTCGCGGTTGCCGAACGTCACGCCGTCGCGGTCGTGGCGGAACGGTCCCCCCTTGCGGATCAGCGCCAGCACGTCCCGCCCCTCGGCGGGGAGTTCGGAGACTGCGATCTCCGGCAACGCGGCGCCGGTGCTGCGCGCCGCCGCCGGCGCGCCGGGCAGCAGCGTCGCCAGCGCGAGGCAGCACGCCGCGAGCAGTGCGGCGGAGCGTCCGGGCAGGGTGGATAGCATGTCGCCCTCGCCGATTCGTCGCGGCCGTCAGGCCGGCTTGCCGGGCTCGGCGTGCCGCACCCGGATGTGCAGGTCGCGCAGCTGCTGCTCGGTCACCGGCGTCGGGGCGTCGATCAGGAGGTCCTGCCCGCGCTGCGTCTTCGGGAAGGCGATCACGTCGCGGATCGACTCGGCGCCCGCCATCATGGTCACAATCCGGTCGAGGCCGAAGGCGATCCCGCCGTGCGGCGGCGCGCCGTACTGCAGCGCGGTGAGCAGGAAGCCGAACTTCTTCTGCTGGTCTTCGGGGCTGATCTTCAGCGCCTCGAACACCTTGGCCTGCACCTCCTGGCGGTGGATCCGCACCGAGCCCCCGCCGATCTCCCAGCCGTTCAGCACCACGTCGTAGGCCTTGGCGAGCGCGCTGCCGGGGTCGCGGGTGAAGAGCTCCTCGTGCCCCTCCTTCGGCGCCGTGAACGGGTGGTGCCGGGCAGCCCAGGTACCGTGGTGCTCGTCGTACTCGAACATCGGGAAGTCGACGACCCACAGCGGCTTCCAGCCCGGCTCGGCGAAGCCGCGGTCGTGGCCGACCTTCGCGCGCAACGCGCCCAGCGAGTCGTTGACCACCGTCGCCTTGTCGGCGCCGAAGAACACGAGGTCGCCGGTGGCCGCGCCGGTGCGCTCGAGGATTGCACGCAGGATCTCCGGCGAGAGGAACTTCACGATCGGCGACTGCAGTCCTTCCTCGTTCGGCTTGGCGGCGTCGTTGACCTTGATGTAGGCGAGGCCGCCGGCGCCGTAGATCTTGACGAACGCCGCGTAGTCGTCGATCTCCTTGCGCGTGAGCGTGCCGCCGCCGGGGACGCACAGCGCGGCGACGCGCCCGTTCGCCCGCTCCGCCGCGGCACGGAACACCTTGAAGTCGGCCTCGCGCATGACGTCGGTGAGCTCGGTGAGCTTGAGCGGGATGCGCAGGTCCGGCTTGTCCAGGCCGTAGTCGCGGATCGCGTCCTCGTACTTCATCACCGGGAAGGGGCTCGGCAGTTCGACGCCCAGCGCTTCGCTGAACATGGTGCGGACGAGCCCCTCCATGAGCCCGCGGATCTCGAGTTCGTCGAGGAACGAGGTCTCGACGTCGATCTGCGTGAACTCGGGCTGCCGGTCGGCGCGCAGGTCCTCGTCGCGGAAGCACTTGACGATCTGGTAGTAGCGGTCGAAGCCGGCCATCATCAGCATCTGCTTGAACAGCTGCGGCGACTGCGGCAGCGCGTAGAACTGGCCGGCGTGGACGCGCGAGGGCACCAGGAACTCGCGCGCGCCCTCCGGCGTCGACTTGTAGAGCATCGGCGTCTCGATGTCGATGAAGCCCTGCTCGTCGAGGTAGCGCCGCGCCGACATCGCCGCGCGGTAGCGCAGTCGGAGGTTCTTCTGCATCGGCAGGCGGCGCAGGTCGAGGACCCGGTTCTCGAGGCGCACGTTCTCGGAGAGGTTCTCGTCGTCGAGCTGGAACGGCGGGGTCAGCGCGCTGTTGAGGATCGTGATGTCGTGCGCGAGGATCTCGATCTCGCCGGAGACGATGTTCGGATTGATCATGCCCTCGGGGCGCAGCCGGACGAGGCCGGTGATCGCGATCACGAACTCGTTGCGCAGCTTCTCGGCGGTGGCGAACGTCGTGGCGCGGTCGGGGTCGCAGACGACCTGCACCAGCCCCTCGCGGTCACGCAGGTCGATGAAGATGACGCCGCCGTGGTCGCGGCGGCGATGGACCCAGCCCATCAGCGTGACGGTCTGGGCGAGGTGGCGGCGATTGATGAGGCCGCAGTAGTCGGTGCGCTTCAAGAGCTTCTCCGGAATGGCCGAGGACGATTGGGAAGGGGGTCGGCGGGGCGGGCAGGCACGTCGCGGCGGACCGGCGTGCAACGGTCGCGCGACGCCGCTGCCCGGTCAATTTCGCGGCGGGGCGGCCTCGGTGACGGCGACGGGTCCGGAAGCGGTCGGCCCGCCCAATGGCGTGCGCGTGAGCGGCATCCGCGGCGCGACCACGCCCATGGAAATGATGTATTTGAGCGCGTCGTCGACCGACATGTCGAGCTCGCGCGCACTCGCGCGCGGGACCATCACGAAGTAGCCGCCGGTCGGGTTCGGCGTGGTGGGCACGTAGACGCTGATGTGCTCGCCGTCCAGATGGCGGGCGACCGCGCCGGCGGGCGTTCCGGTCATGAACGCGATGGTCCAGCAGCCGGGCCGCGGGAACTCGACCAGCAGCGCCTTGCGGAACGCGTTGCCCTGGTCGGAGAGCACCGTGTCGCTGACCTGCTTGACCGACGAGTAGATCGACTTGACGAACGGGATGCGGCCAAGCATCCGTTCCCAGAACAGGATGAGCCGCCGGCCGAGGAAGTTTGCCGCCACGACGCCGGTCGCCAGCAGGGTCACAAAGCTCAGCAGGACACCGAGGCCCGGGATGCGGAATCCGACCAGCGCCTCCGGGCGCGCGCTCTCGGGCACCAGCAGCAGCGTCTGGTCGAGCGTGGTCACGAGAAAATGCAGGACGTAGATCGTGATGCCCAGCGGCACCCAGACCAGTAGACCGGCAACCAGATAGCGTTTCATCGTGACTCGCGACACGCGGCGGCGTTCAGGGGCTGGGTGTACCACCGCCGCTGGCGCAGGCCGGCGCAGGCGTCGCATCGCCCTTGCTCTGCGTGCCGGCGGCCACCGGCGTCGCTTCGTCGCTCGACTTGGCGACGGCAGGCTTGCCGCCGCCCTTCGCCTCGGCGGGCTTGCCGCTACCCTTGAAGTCGGTGGCGTACCACCCGCTTCCCTTGAGGTGGAAGCCCGCGGCGGAAATGAGCTTGGTCAGCGCCGCGGCACGGCACGCCGGGCACTCGGTGAGCGGGGCGTCGGAGAACTTCTGGATCGCCTCGAGCTCGTGACCGCAGGACGTGCACCGGTATTCGTAGATCGGCATGGCAACCTCGTACAATGTCAAAGAGCAGCGTCGGAAAGCGCTTGATTAAAAACGAATATTATAACCCATCGCGACCATCCTGCCGCTCTTGCATGCAGGTTCCTCGAGCAGACCGTAGATGGGGTATGATCCGCGCGCAGACAAGCGGTGCAATGCGGGATCGCATCCGGGAGACGGGGGCGCGATGAGCACATTCTGGATCTGGTGGATCGCCTGCGCGGTGCTGATCGGCACCGAGCTATTCACCGGGACGTTCTACCTGCTGGCGATCGGCGTAGCGGCGGCCATCGGCGGCCTTGTGGCGTGGTTGGGCGCGGGCCTCGACTGGCAGTTCATCGTCGCCGGTGCGCTGGGCGTCGCCCTGACGATCGTCGCCCACCGCTGGCGGCTCTCGCGGGCCCTGCCGGCGCCCGATCCAGGACTGGACATCGGTCAGCCCGTGCAGGTCAGGACGTGGAATGCGGACGGCTCGGCGCGGGTCGCCTACCGCGGCTCGACCTGGGACGCCGAGCTCGAGTCGCCGGCGGTCTCGCGCACCGCGCCGCTCTACATCTGCGCGACGAAGGGGTCGGTGCTCGTGCTCTCCGACCACCGTCCCGCGTGAGGATTCCCGATGGAGGCCCTGGCCATGTTGATCGGTTCGTCGCTGTTCACGATCGTGCTGTTCGTCGTCGCGGTCACCGTGATCGTCAAGGCGATCCGCGTGGTGCCGCAGCAGCACGCGCTCGTGGTGGAGCGGCTGGGCCGCTTCTTCGCGGTGCTCCAGCCGGGCCTCAACTTCGTCATCCCGTTCGTCGATCGCATCGCCTACCGGCACGACCTGCGCGAGATCCCGCTCGACGTGCCGAGCCAGATCTGCATCACCCGCGACAACACGCAGCTGCAGGTGGACGGGATCCTCTACTTCCAGGTCACCGACCCCAAGCTCGCCTCGTACGGCTCGAGCAACTTCGTGCTGGCGATCACCCAGCTCGCGCAGACGACGCTGCGCAGCGTGATCGGCCGGATGGAGCTCGACCGCACGTTCGAGGAGCGCGACCAGATCAACGCCCACGTCGTCGCGGCGCTCGACGAGGCCGCGGCGAACTGGGGCGTCAAGGTCCTGCGCTACGAGATCAAGGACCTGACGCCGCCGAAGGAGATCCTGCACGCGATGCAGGCGCAGATCACCGCGGAGCGGGAGAAGCGCGCGGTGATCGCGACCTCCGAGGGCAAGCAGCAGGAGCAGATCAACCTCGCCAACGGCGCGCGCCAGGCCGCGATCGCCAAGTCGGAGGGTGAGAAGCAGGCGGCGATCAACAACGCGCAGGGCAGCGCCGCCGCCATACTCGCGATCGCCGACGCCAACGCCGAGGCGATCCGGAAGGTCGGTCAGGCGATCGAGGGCGGTGGCGGCATCAACGCCGTCAACCTCAAGGTGGCCGAGCAGTACGTCGCCGCCTTCGCCGGACTCGCGCGCACCGGCAACGCGCTGATCGTGCCGTCGAACCTCGCCGACCTCGCCGGCCTGGTCGCGACCGCGACGACGGTGTTCAAGAACCAGTCCAAATAGCCCGCGGCGCGCTGCTCACTCCTCGCGCGCGAGCGCGATCGCCGATGCGACCATCGCGACGAAGAACACGAAGGTCCACGACGGTATCGCGAGGCCGAGGAACAGCCAGCCCTGCTCGGCGCACTCGCCGCTGCCCTTCAGCACCCGTCCGATCACCTCGGACAGCGGCAACGTCTCCAGCATGTAGTTGAGGCCCATCCCGCAGGAGGCGACCGCGCCGGGCGGCTGGGCCTGGATCCAGACGTGCCAGGCGGCGAGGCCCGCTCCGACTGCCCCGACGACGAACGCGAGTCCGGCGTAGACGATGGCGCCGATCGGGCGCGGGTTGTGCATGGCGGCGACGAGGAAGACGACGCCGAGCGCGATCACGGCTACCCGCTGGAACACGCACAGCGGGCAGGGCTCGAGGCCCAGCCCGTGCTGCAGCCAGAGCGCCCACGCCATCAAGCCCGCGCAGACGAGGAAGCCGAGCACGTAGGCGAGCCGGCGTCGCGGCAGGATGACGAGCGCGAAGGCGGTCGCGCCGAGTGCCGCGAGCCCGGTGCGGTACGCGGTCTCGGTGAACGACGGTGCATTGCCGAAGCTGCGCAGCAGCCACTCTTGCCCGAGCAGGGCGAGGACCACGAGCAGGGCGGCCCAGGGCCAGGGGAGAGCGGAGTAGCGTGTGTTCGCCATGGGATTCGATCGTCGTGGGTCGGGGACGCGGAAGTGGGCGGCGTGTTCGGGATCAGCGACGGAAAGTGGTCCGCGCGCCTGCCGGTGGAAGCATGGACGGCGCGCGGCAGTGGATCCGCACCGGTTG
The DNA here is from genome assembly GCA_035466885.1 of Casimicrobiaceae bacterium. Lineage (GTDB taxonomy): Bacteria > Pseudomonadota > Gammaproteobacteria > Burkholderiales > Casimicrobiaceae > CAIWHR01. The sequence continues at coordinate 4,667 of DATIUK010000064.1, read as the reverse complement.
ACGCGACGCGGACGCCGCGCCCGCCGGACCGGCGCGGCCGATGGGCCGGGTTCCGCTTCCCGCCGATTCTAGCCGATGGCACCGCGAGCGCGGCGGCAGCGTACGGAAGTGCGAAGCGCCGCCCGCCGGAGGACAGCGCTCGCGTGCCGGTTCCGGCGGGGTGTTGCCGAACAGGCACCGGAAAGCGCCGTTCGTGCGGAACGGGCGCCCGTCATCTTGCCGGCGGCCCCGGTTTGCCGGCACCATTTGCCTCTTGCCCGCGGCCGGCATCGGTGTTCGCCGAACGGGGGGCGACCGACGGCATGCAGCCGAACTTCATCGGCACGACTTGACACAACGACCCAACAGGCACCGAGGCAACCGCGAGCCGACGCGGCAGGGCGCGGTGGCGCCACGCCCCGGGAGCCTTGGCGGGCTGTCGCAGCGCATGCTGGACTGCGTCGAGCTGCCGATCGCCTGCTTTGATCGGGACCGGCGCTACCGCTTCGCCAACGCCGCCTTCCTGCAATGGCTGGGACTCGAGACCCGTGACTTCGTCGGCCGGACGATCGCCGAGGTCGACGGCTTGGACGTCCACCCGCTCTACCGGGCGTACGCCGACGCCGCCTGCGCCGGCGAGCGCACCGGTTTCGAGCGTCACCTGGTCGTGCCCGGGCAGCCGTCGCGCTGGGTGCGCGTCGATTACCACCCGGAGTGCAATGCCGACGGCGAGGTCCGCGGCGTCGTGGTCACGGTCATCGACGTCGACAACCTGAAGCGGCTCGAGCTCGAGGCCGGTCAGCGCGAGCACCAGCTGCGCCTGGTCACCGACAGCATCGGTGCCCCGATCATCTACTGCGACCTGCTGCAGAAGCTCCGGTTCGCCAACCGCCCGTTCGGCGAGCTGGTCGGTGTGCCGGCGGAGGACCTGCTCGGTCACGCGCTGCGCGACGCCGTCGGGCCGGACGCCTACGCCGACCTGCTGCCGCACGCCGAGCGCGCGTTTGCCGGCCACCCGGAGTCCTACGAGCGACGCGCGCAGCGCCTCGACGGCAGCCCGCGCTGGGTGCGGGTCAGCATGCTGCCGGATCGCGAGCCCTCGGGTTCGGTCGCGGGCATCTTCGTCGTGTTCACCGACATCGACGACGACGTCCGGATCCGCGAGGCGCTGCAGGCCCAGCAGCGGCAGCTGCGGCTGTTCGCCGACAACATCCCCGGGCCGATCGCGTACCTCGACCGCGACCTCCGCTACACGTTCGTCAACCAGTCGTTCGCCACCCACGCGGGGCGGGCGCAGGAGTCGATCTACGGCCGCTTGCCAGCCGAGGTCCTCCCGGTTGACGTCGCGGCGTTCCTGGCGCCGATCCTCGCGCGGGCGCTGAATGGCGAGGCGGTCGAGTACGAGCGCGTGAACAGCGGCGGCGGGCTTCCGGTCCGCTGGATGCAGGGACGGGTCGTCCCCGACCTCGACGGCGCCGGCAAGGTGCGCGGCGCCTACTGCACCGAGCACGACATCCACGAGTTGAAGCTCGCGCAGCAGGCGGTGTCGCGGCGCGAGGAGCAGTTGCGCCTGTTCACCGATAACATCCCGGAGCCGGTCGTCTACGTCGACCGGACCGGCCGCTACTCGTTCGCCAACGAGGCATTCCTGACGCTGACGGGGTTCGAGCGCGACCAGGTCATCGGGCACCTGCCGTCCGAGGTCATCGGTCCGCACGTCGACCTTGCGCTGCGCCCGACCGTCGAGCGCGCGCTCGAGGGGGAGCCCGTCACCTACGAACGCGTGTTCCGCGACGCGCAGGGGCGCGACCGCTGCCTGCGCGGGCGGATGGTGCCCGACCGTCGCAGCGACGGGTCGATCGGCGGCCTCTACGTCGTCGCCCACGACATCACCGACCTCAAGGAGGCGCAGGAGGCGCTCGCCGCACGGGAATCGCAGCTGCGCGCGATCATGGACGGCGTGCCGGCGCCGGTCGCCTACATCGACGGCGACGAGCGCTGCCGCTACGTCAACCGCGCCTTCCTGCAGTACTTCGGTCGCACGGCCGACGAGGCGTCCGCGATGCCGCTGCGCGACATCATCGGCGAGGGCATCTATCAGAGCGCCGCGTCGATGGTGAACCGCGCGCTGCGGGGCGAGCCGACCGCGTTCGACCGGCTGGTGCCCGGCGCGGGGAACATCCGCCGCTGGATGACCGTGCGCGTGGTGCCGGACGCGGCCGCCACCGGCGAGGTCAACGGCGCGTTCGTGCTGATGCACGACATCCACGGCCTGAAGCAGGCCCAGGAGGCCCTGCGCGCCTCCGAGGACGAGCTGCGGCTGATCATGGACAACGTCCCGGCGCGGGTGTCCTACATCGACCGCGACTATCGGCTGCGGTTCCTCAATCGCCACAACGAGGAATGGCTGGGCGCCAGCCGGCGCGAGCTCGCGGGCCGGCCGGTGAGCGCGGTGCTCGGCGAGGAGCGGGCCCGGCAGATCCAGCCTTATCTCGACCAGGTCCTCGCCGGCCGGGTGGTGTCGACCGAGGCGCTGCTGGTCCAGCCGGACGGCGAGCAGCGCTGGGAGTCGATCCATTACGCGCCGAACCGCGACGGCGACGGCAAGGTCGTCGGCATCTACGCCGTCCACACCGACATCCACGACCAGAAGCGCAACGAGGAAGCGTTGCGCCGGGCGAACTGGATGCTGTCGTCGCACATCAACAACACGCCCCTCGCCGTGCTCGAGTGGGATCGCCACTCGCGGCTGGTGCGCTGGTCGCCGCAGGCCGAGCACATCTTCGGCTGGCGCAGCGACGAGGTCCTGGGCATGGCGATCGACGCCAACCAGCTGCTGCACGAGTCGGATCGCGACGCCGTCGCCCAGGTGCTCGACCGGCTGATGAGCGGCGAGGAGCCCAGGGCGACCGGGATCACGCGCAACGTCCGCAAGGACGGCGGCACGATCTGGTGCGAGTGGTACCACTCGTGCCTGCACGACGACCGCGGCCGGATCGTCTCGATCCTGTCATTCGTCCAGGACGTGTCGGCGCGCATCCGGGCCGAGGAGCGACTGCAGTACCTCGCGACGCGGGACGCGCTCACGGGCCTGCCCAACCGCCTGCTGCTGCACGAGCGGCTGGCCCAGGCGATCGCCAAGGCGCGCCGCACGGGCCTTCGCGTCGGCGTCCTGTTCATCGACCTCGACCGGTTCAAGAACGTCAACGACACGCTCGGGCACCGCGTCGGCGACCTGCTCCTGAAGCAGGTCACCGCAACGCTGTCGGCGACGCTGCGCGAGACGGATTTCCTGGCCCGCCTCGGCGGCGACGAGTTCATGGTGATCGTCGAGGAGGTCGCGGAGGCCGACGTCCTGGGGCTGATCGCGCAGAAGCTGCAGGACGCCATCGCGCAACCGTTCACGGTCGAGGACCACGCCATCTACGTGACCTCGTCGATCGGCATCAGCGTCTACCCCGACGACTCCGACGATCCCGACGAACTCCTGAAGCACGCCGACGTCGCCATGTACCGCTCGAAGGAGCTCGGCCGCAACACCTTCCAGTTCCTCGACGCGGATCTCGCCGCCCGACGCCTGCGCCAGCACGCGCTGGAGGTCGCGTTGCGCGCCGCGGTGAAGGCGGACGCCCTGGCGCTGCACTACCAGCCGATCATCCGCCTCAGCGACCGCCGCGTCATCGGCGCCGAGGCGCTGCTGCGCTGGCAGGACCCGGCGCTGGGCGCCGTCCCGCCGCGCATCTTCATTCCCATCGCCGAGGAGTCGGGGCTCATCCACGCGCTGGGCGAGTGGGTCGTCCGCCGGGCCGCGCGCCAGTGCGTGGCGTGGCGCCGCGACGGGCTCGCGCTCGTCGTGTCGGTCAATCTCTCGGCGCGGCAGTTCTACCGCGAGGATCTCGCACGGCGCGTCGCCGGAATCGTGCGCGAGGAGGGCTGCGCGCCGCAATGGCTCGAGCTCGAGGTGACCGAGACCAGCCTGCTGCACGACCTCGACGCGATCCGCAAGGTGCTGCACGAGCTGCGGGCCGAAGGGTTCGCCGTCGCGATCGACGACTTCGGCACCGGCTTCTCGTCGCTGACCCACCTCAAGCACTTCCCGATCGACACGCTCAAGATCGACATCTCGTTCATTGCCGACCTCGAGTCCGATCCGGGGGACGCGGCGATCACCGAGGCGATCATCGGCCTCGCGCGGGGGCTCGGCCTCACCGTCGTCGCCGAGGGTGTGGAGACCGCGGGGCAGCTCGCGTTCCTGGTCGCCCGCGGCTGCCACCTGTTCCAGGGCTATTGGGCGAGCCCGCCGCTGGCGGTGCCCGAGTTCGAGCGGTACTGCGCACAGGCGGCGACGCCGGTGCCCTGACGGCCTCGTCAAAGAGCGTCGAGCCAGCGCAGCAGTTCCTTCGCCGGCGCGTTCCACGCCTGGTCGAGCATCAGCATGTGGGCGAGTGCGGGGAGGATCCTCGCCTCGACGCCGTGGTGGCGGGCCGTCGCGCGCACCTCGTCCGGTGTGCAGATCCGGTCCCCGGTGGCGCCCATCACCAGTACCGGGATGCCGGCGCGCTCCGGCAGCTGCCAGTGCAGCCGTAGCGACAGGTCGAGCAGCGCGCGCGGCGATTCCATGCCCAGGTGCCGCGCCGCCTCGAGCAGGATCTCGGGGTCGACGTTGTCGCTGAAGTAGTAAGGGCGCA
>DATIUK010000063.1:0-8864 GCA_035466885.1 Casimicrobiaceae bacterium | reverse complement strand
ACCGACTACCGCTGGCGCACCGAGGCCTACCTCGACGGCACCCTCGACCGCGGCGTGCTGCACGGCGATCTCGTGCTCAAGGGCTACGGCGACCCGAAGATCACCATCGAGCAGTGGCAATCGTTCATGGCGAAGCTGCGTGCGCGCGGGCTGGACGAGGTCGACGGCGACCTCGTCCTCGACCGCTCGTACTTCGCGCAGGAGAGTCACGACCCGGCGGGCTTCGACAACGAGCCGCTCAAGCCCTACAACGTCGGGCCCGACGCGCTGTTGGTCAACTTCAAGGCGGTGAAATTCCGGTTCTCGCCGGACGCCGCCGGCACCGGCACCGGCATCGCGCTCAAGGTCGAGCCGCCGCTGGCGCAGGTTGCCGTCGGGCCGGCGCCCGCCGCAGGCGCAGGCGGCTGCGGCGACTGGCGGGCCGGTCTCAGGGCGAGCTTTGAGAACCCCGGCGCTTCCGCACAGGCGAGCTTCGGCGGCGCGTTCCCGGTCGCCTGCGGCGAGCGCGACTGGTGGGTGGCGCTGCTCGACCATCCGACCTACGTGCACGGGATGTTCGAGACCTATTTCCGGGAAGCCGGCGGCCGCTTCGGCGGACGCTGGCGCAGCGGCTCCGCGCCGGCGAAGGCCGCGCCCTTCGCCGTGCTCGAGTCGGCGCCGCTGTACGACGTGATCCGCGACGTCAACAAGTTGTCGAACAACGTGATGGCGCGGCAGGTGTTCCTGACCCTCGGCACGACGCGCGCGGCGCCGCCCGCCACCACCGCCAAGGCCACCGAGGCGGTCAACGCCTGGCTGGCCAGCCGCAAGCTGCGGATGCCCGAGCTGCTGATCGACAACGGCTCCGGGCTCTCGCGCCAGGAGCGCATAAGCGCCGGCAGCCTCGCCCGCCTGCTCCGCGCCGCGAACGCGAGCAAAGTGCGCGACGAATTCGCAAGCTCGCTGGCGGTCGCCGCGACCGACGGCACGCTGCAGCGGCGGTTCCAGAACGGCAGCGTCGCGGGCCAGGGGCTGCTCAAGACCGGGACGCTGGAGGGCGTGCGCGCGATCGCCGGCTATGTGATCGACGCCGGCGGCCGGCGCTGGATCGTCGTCGCGCTGGTCAACCACCCGAATGCCGGGCGCGCGCAGGCGGCGATCGACACGCTGGTCCAGTGGACCTACGCCGAGGCGGCCGGCTGGACGCCGATGCAGCTGCGCTGACCGGACGCCGCGACGACGGGGCAGCGGCGGTTCGCGCCGCCGCCGCTGCGACCGCTACATCCCGGGTATCGGGCGGCTGTCCTTGAACAGCAGGTAGCCGCGGACCACGCGGTAGATCACCCAGAGCGACGTCACGCCCCAGATGCCGAACGCGAGCAGCGGGCCCAGCAGGAAGACGATGAACAGCAGCACGAAGACGATGCCGCCGACCACGCCCCAGAACGTCGAGAACCAGAAGGTGCGGATCAGCCAGCGCAGATGGGAGGCGACCCAAGTGCCGGCCGCCTCGTCGCGCTTCACGTAGGCGACGATGACACCGATGATGCCGAGGAGCCCCACCAGCGGCGCCGCGACGACGACCCCCCCGGCCGAGACGAGCGCGGTGATCGCGCACAGCCCGGTCAGGATGTAGGCCAGCAACGCCCCGGAAACCGGCGGGTTGCCGGTGACGTCTGCGTTGGACACGGGATAGTCGGCCATGGCTCGAAGCTCCTTCTCGCATCGACGCGGCCAAGTGGCCGCAGTCGCCAATATGCGGGCACTGCCGCCGATTTTCAATCCGCCGCGCCGCCGCCGGGCGCAACGTAGCGCCGGCCGTCCTTGCGGGCCGCGAACGCGCCGGCCTCGTCCTCGCCCCACATGAGGTCGTCGTCCGGGTACAGCGCATTGTCGCCGTCGACGCGGTTGCCGATCTCGAGGTAACGCGCCGGGTGGGCACTGCGGTTGACGAAGTGGTGCGCGTCGCGCACGCCTGCCCGGTAACCGGCGCACATCCCGGCGGTCAGCACCTGCTCGCCGCCGTTGGTGACCAGCGCGAGTTCGCCTTCCAGCACGTAGACGAACTCGTCCTCCAGCGTGTGCCAGTGCCGCAGCGCCGACTGGGCGCCCGGCTGCAGCGTCACCAGGTTGACGCCGATGCGGGTGAGTCCCACCGCGTCGCCGAGACGTTTCTTCGCCCTCTGGCCCATCCGCGAGCGGAAGGGCTCGGGGTATGCGGAGCCAACGGCGGCGGCGACCGCCACCGGATCGAGCGCAGGCAACTGCAGGGGTTTCATCGCTTTCCTTTCGTTCGCGCACCAGTCGTCGTTTGGCGGCGCGTGCCGCGCGGGCGCGGCGCCGCGCCCGCCGGCCGCGCCATGCGCATTCTGCCCCAACTTGCTCCCCCGCGTGCCCGGGCTATAATCAATCGTGACGCCCGCGCTCGGCGCAGCGTCCGTTCCCCATCAGAAGGAGTCACCCCATGACCAACTCAGCCGAACGCACCCGCGAAAGCGTCGTCGAGGAGTTCTCGAACGTTCTGAGCGAAGCCGAGGAAATGCTGAAGTCGGCCGCCGGCGAAACCAGTGAGAAGGCGCGCAGCATCCGTGAGCAGGTCGAGTCGAAGCTGCTGCACGCCAAGCTCCGGCTGCAGGAGCTTGAAGGGCAGGCTGCCGACCGCGCCAAGGTCGCCGCCCGCGCCACCGACGACTACGTCCACGACCATCCCTGGACTGCCATCGGCCTTGCCGCGGCCGTCGGTTTCGTCTTCGGCCTGCTGCTGAACCGCCGCTGACGGACCGTCGGCCATGAGCCCGCAGGGCCGCCCCAAGGGCGAATACCGGAGCGCGCAGCGCGAAGCCAGTCCAGTGAGCCCGTTGGTCCGCTCCCAGGGCAACTGCCGAAGTGCGATGCACGAGGGCAGTTCGGTGAGCGCGAACCACGCGCGCTTCCCGAAGGCGTTGCCATGAGCGACGAACTGCCCGGCGCCCGGCGCGAACCCGGATTGCGCGGCGCCCTCGGTCGCCTGGCGGAGTCCGGGCTTGCCTTGCTGCGCACGCGCGCCGAGCTCGCCGCGCTGGAGTTCGCCGAAAGCCGCGACCGCGCGCGCGACCAGCTGGTCCTGGCCGCCATACTCGGTGTCGCGCTGGCATTCGCGTGGGCCGCGCTGTGCGCGCTGGTCGTCGTCGCGTTCTGGGACACCCACCGGCTGCTCGCCCTGGGCGCGATCGTCGCCTTCCACCTCGTCGTCGCCGCCATCGCCTGGTCGCGCCTGCGCTCGGCGCAGGCGACGAGCTCGGCGCCGTTCGCTCAGACGCTGGCCGAGCTCGACCGCGACCGACAGTGGCTCGCCGAGCAGTTCCGGAGCCGGCCATGAGCTCGACGACGGGGATTCCCATCGCCGAACGCAAGGCGCTGCTCGTCTCGCGGGCCGAGCTCGACCGGATGCGCTTCACGGCGGCGGCCCGCGACGTCCAGTCCGTAATCCTGCCGCGCCGTGGCGACGCGGGCGAAGGGCGCCGCGCCAGTGCCGCGATGCTGATCGGTGTCGCCGCGCCGGTCCTCGGTCTGCCGCGCCTCGCCCACTGGCTGCGGGCGGCCACGCTGGCGCTGACCGTCTATCGCATTCTGCGCCGGTGGCGGCACTGATCGGTCGAGCCGCAGCGACCGCTTCCGCGCCCCACGGCTTCCGGTTGCCTTCGGCGATCAATCCGGCTTGATCTTCGCCTCGCGGATCAAGCGCTCGTAGCGCAAGCGCTCGGCATTGAGCAGGGTCGCGAACTGCTCGGTCGAGCCGGGCAGCACCTCGCCACCGGCGGCGGCGAGGCGTCGCTTGACCTCGTCGGAGGCCAGGGCGCGCTGGATCTCCGCGTGCAGCCTGGTCACGATCGGTGCCGGCAGCCCGGCCGGGCCGATGAAGCCGTACCAGACCGCTGCCTCGAACCCGGGGAAACCGGCCTCCGCGACGGTCGGCACCTCTGGGAAGATACTCGACCGTGCCGGCGTCATGACCGCCAGGACCCGCAGCTTGCCGGCCTGCACCTGCGGCTGCACCTCCAGCGCATTGACCGCCACCATCTGCACATGGCCGCCCATGACGTCGGTGATCGCCTGCGACCCGCCCTTGTACGGAACGTGCGTCAGCGATACGCCGGCGGCGCGCTCGAACAGCTCGACGGCCAGGTGCGGCGTCGAGCCGTTGCCGGGCGAGCCGTAGTTGACCGCCTTGGGGTTGGCCTTGGCAGCGGCGATGAGGGCCCCCAGCGTCGTGTACGGCGACTGCGTGCTCACCGCCAGCACGACGGGCACGCGGCCGACCTGTGCGATCGGCGTGACGTCGCGCGCGAGGTCGTACGGAGGCGGCTCGTAGAGCGACATGTTCGCCGCGATCGCGTTGGCGGTGAGCATCAGCGTGTGGCCGTCCGGGGGGCTGTCGATGAGCGCGCGCAGCGCGATATTGGTGCCGGCACCGGGCCTGTTCTCGACGATGATCGGCTGGCCGAGATTGCCCTGCATCTGCTGCGATACGGCGCGGGCGACGACGTCCACGGCGCCGCCTGCGGTATAGCCGACGATGACGCGGATCGGCTTGGTCGGGTAGCCCTGCCCCCAGGCAGCGGGGGTGGCAACGAGGCAGGCCAACATGATGGCGAGGAACGGTCGTCGGGTCATCGGGAGTCCTTTCGGCAGGAGAGGCGGCGGAACGACCGGCGGCGGTTCGCAAATCGGCACCGGTCGGGGAAGGTTGTCTGTCGCTACTGTTTTTCGAGCTTCGCCAGCTCGATCACGCGGCGCCACTTGGCGATGTCCGCGATGACGAGCTGGCGCATCTCCTCCGGCGTGCTGCCGCGAGCGGTGACCCCCGCGGCTTCGAGCCGGCTCTTTACCTCCGCGGAGGCAAGCGCGGCGCCGATCGCCTGGTTGAGCCTGTCGACGATCGCGCGCGGCGTGCGGGCCGGGGCGGCGATTGCGTTCCACGACGACGCCTGATAGCCCGGTACCCCGCTCTCTGCGACCGTGGGCACGTCGGGCAGCAACGGCGAGCGTCGGTCGGAGGTCACCGCCAGGACCCTCACCGCGCCGCTTTGCGCCTGCGGAATGATCGGCGCGAGCATCTCGAATGCGATCTCCACGTCCTTTCCCCGCAGCGCGGCAATGACCGCCGGGCTTCCCTTGTACGGCACCGTTTCGGCATCGACGCCCGCCATCGACTTGAACAACTCGGCAGACAGGTGCTGGGTGCTGCCGACATTGATCGTCCCGATGTTGAGCTTGCCGGGGTTCGCCTTGGCGCGCGCGATCAGCCCACGCAGCGAATCGATCCTGGTGTCCGGCGTGGTCACGACGGCGACGTCGAAAAACCCAAGCGTCGACACCGGCGCGAAGTCGGCGACGGTGTCGTAGGGCAGCGACTTGAACAGCGAGGCGCTGACGGCGTTGCCGTTGGACATCAGCAGCAGTGTGTAGCCGTCGGGCTCGGCCTTGGCGACGGCATCGGCGGCGACGATGCCGCCGGCGCTGGGCCGGTTGTCGACGACGATTTGCTGGCCGAGATCCTGCGAGAGTCTCTGCGCGACCACGCGCGCGGTGATGTCGGCCACGCCACCCGGCCCGAAGCCGACGATCAGCTTGACCGGCTTCGACGGCCAGGTCTGCGCGCTCGCCGAGTGGGCGATGACAAGCAGCGCGGTGACGATCGAAGCCAGCAGGATGCGCAGGACTCGCGCCGGGATCCCGCGCACGACGGTGGCGAATTGGCGCATGCAGACTCCTTCAATGTCTCGTTCGACTCGACCGGAGAGGACGGCGGCCGGCACAACGCGCGCAGCGGGCCGGTTGCGTCTGCTGCAATGGCCGCTCGATCGCCTCGCGAACCTGCCCGGACGCCAGCATTGTGCGCGGAAGCGAGGGTCCGAGAAAGCGCACGAATGCACTAGCTGCTATGCCGATTCCGACTGTTCGCCAACACGGGCGCCGCACCAGGCGAGCACCAGCGACGCGCGGCGATCGTCTCGAGGCGCACGCCGGGCGCCGCCGAACGCTTCGGCGCAGTCGGTCAGAGCTGGAGCGACCCCCAGAGCGCGTCGACGCGCGCCTTGACCGCGGCGTCCATCGCGATAGGGCGCCCCCACTCGCGCTGCGTCTCGCCGGGCCACTTGTTGGTCGCGTCGATGCCCATCTTGCTCCCAAGCCCCGACACGGGCGAAGCGAAGTCGAGGTAGTCGATCGGTGTCGACTCGACCAGCAGCGTGTCGCGCGCCGGGTCCACGCGCGTGGTCAGCGCCCAGATCACTTCCTTCCAGTCGCGGATGTCGACGTCGTCGTCGGTGACGACGATGAACTTGGTGTACATGAACTGGCGCAGGAAGCTCCAGACGCCGAACATCACCCGCTTGGCGTGGCCGGGATACTGCTTCTTCAGCGCCACGACGGCGAGCCGGTACGAACAGCCCTCGGGCGGCAGGTAGAAGTCGGCGATTTCCGGGAACTGCTTCTGCAGCAGCGGCACGAACACCTCGTTCAGTGCAACGCCCAGCACCGCCGGCTCGTCGGGCGGCTTGCCGGTGTAGGTCGAGTGGTAGATCGGGTCGCGGCGCAGCGTGATGCGCTCGATGGTGAACACGGGAAAACGCTCGACCTCGTTGTAGTAGCCGGTGTGGTCGCCGAACGGGCCTTCGGCTGCGGTCTCGTAGCCGGTCGGGTCGGCGGCATCGGGCGTGAGCCAGCCCTCCAGCACGATCTCGGCCGACGCCGGCACCGAGAGGTCGTGGGTGAGGCACTTGACGATCTCGGTGCGCGACCCGCGCAGGAGGCCCGCAAACTGGTACTCGGACAGCGTGTCCGGCACCGGCGTCACCGCCCCGAGGATCGTCGCCGGATCGGCGCCGAGCGCGACGGCGACCGGAAACGGCGTGCCGGGATGGGCGCGCGCGTGGTCGCGGAAGTCGAGCGCGCCGCCGCGATGGGCGAGCCAGCGCATGATCACCTTGTTGCGCGCGATCACCTGCTGCCGGTAAATGCCGAGGTTCTGCCGCGACTTCAGCGGCCCCCGCGTCACCGTGAGGCCCCAGGTGATCAGCGGGCCGACGTCGCCGGGCCAGCAGGTCTGCACCGGCAGGCGCGCGAGGTCGACGTCGGCGCCCTCCCACACCACGTCCTGGCAGGCGGCCGACGAGCGTTCCTTCGGCGCCATGTTGAGCACCTGCATGAACACCGGGCGCGTGTTCTGCCAGGCGTCCTTCAGGCCCTTGGGCGGCTCGGGCTCCTTGAGGAACGCGAGCAGCCGCCCGATCTCGCGCAGCGCGGCCACGTCGTCCTCGCCCATCCCCATGGCGACGCGGCGCGGCGTGCCGAAGAGGTTGGCGAGCACCGGCATCGCGTGTCCCTTGGGCCGCTCGAACAGCAGCGCAGGGCCGCCCGCCTTCAGCACCCGGTCGCAGATCTCGGTGATCTCGAGACGGGGATCGACCTCGACGCCGATGCGCTTCAGTTCGCCGCGCGCTTCGAGTTGGGCGATGAAGTCGCGCAGGTCCGTGTATTTCATGGGGGCGGTCCGGGAACGGGGGCCGCCGAGGGCGGCGGCGGATCCCGGCGATGGTACCAAACCGCCGAAGCCGGCCCTTACAATGGGCCATGCCACCCGCTGCCGGCTCCGTCGACCCGCGCTTCGTCGCCACGCGACGCATCGTGTTCGGCATCGTGCTGGCGAGCTTCGTGCTGTCGTTCTTCCACCGCACCGCGCCGGCGGCGATCGCCGGCGAACTGACGCATGCCTTCGCCATCAACAGCGCGGTGCTGGGCACGCTCGCGGCGACGTACTTCTACGTCTACACGCTGCTGCAGATCCCGGTCGGCGTGCTCGCCGACACGCTGGGGCCGCGCCGCATCCTCGCGGTCGGGTCGCTGCTCGCCGGCGCCGGATCGCTCGCGTTCGCGCTCGCGCCGACGTGGGAGATCGCGGCGGCGGGCCGCACGCTGGTCGGCGTCGGCGTGTCGGTGGCCTTCATCGCGATCCTGAAGGTCAGCGCCGTCTGGTTCCCGGCCAACCGCTTCGCGACGCTCAACGGCGTCACGATGTTCGCCGGCAACACCGGCGCCGTCGTCGCCGGCGCGCCGCTCGCCTGGCTCGTCACGCAGACGTCGTGGCGCAACGTGTTCATCGGTCTCGCCGTGCTCTCGATCGCGCTCGGCGTCGCGACCTGGGTCAAGGTGCGCGACCGGCCGCAGGACCTCGGTTTCGCGCCCGTGAATCCGGTCGCGGCGGCCGCCGGCGTGCCGGCCCACTGGACGCGCGCGCTCGGACAGGTGCTCGTCAATCCGGCGACCTGGCCGGGATTCTTCGTCAACATGGGCATCGGCGGCAGCTACCTCGCGTTCGCCGGATTGTGGGCAGTGCCGTTCCTCGTGGACGTCCACCGCATGTCGCGCGTGACGGCCGCGCAGCACGCAAGCCTGCTGCTGCTCGGCGTCGCGCTCGGGTCGGTGACGATCGGCGCGCTGTCGGACCGCCTGGGCAGCCGGCGCGGTCTCATGCGCGCGTGCACGGCCCTCTATGCGCTGTCGTGGCTGCCCTGGCTGCTGCACGCGCAGTGGCCGCTCGCCGCGACGCTCGGCTGGGCGTTCCTGATGGGGCTCCTGATCCCGGGCTTCACGCTGTCCTGGGCGGTCGCCAAGGAAGTGAACCGTCCCGAGCATTCGGGCATGGCGACGTCCGTCGTGAATCTCGGCATCTTCCTCGGCGCCGGCATTCTGCAGCCGCTCGTGGGCGTCGTGCTCGACCGCGGGCGCGCGGCGGGCATGGGGGCGCAGGCGTGGGATCACGCGCTGCTGCTCCTTGCGGGCAGCGCGGCGTGCGGCGCCGCCGCGACGTGGCTCGTGCGCGAGCGCCGCGGACCCGTCAGATG
>DATIUK010000062.1:0-9369 GCA_035466885.1 Casimicrobiaceae bacterium | reverse complement strand
CCGAACGTCGGCAAGTCGACGCTGCTCAACCACCTGGTCGGCGGCAAGGTCAGCATCACCTCGCGCAAGGCGCAGACGACGCGTCATCGCGTCACCGGCATCCTGACCACCGCAACCGCGCAGTTCGTCTTCGTCGACACCCCCGGTTTCCAGACGCGGCACCGGTCGCGGCTCAACGAGCGGATGAACCGCGTGGTGCGCCAGAGCTTCGCCGGAATCGACGCCGTCGTGCTGGTCGTCGAGGCGGGCCGCACGACCGAGGCGGACCGGACGGTCGTCGCGCTGCTGCCGGAGAAGGCGCGCGTGGTCGTGGCGCTGAACAAGGTCGATCAGCTCGCGGACAAGGACGCGCTGCTGCCGCAGATGGCCGAGCTCGCGGCGCTGTATCCATTCGCCGCCATCGTTCCGGTCAGCGCCGAGAAGAATCGCGCGCTCGACCGGTTGCAGGCCGAGGTCGCGGCGCTGCTGCCCGAGGGTCCGCCGGTGTTCGGCGACGACGAGATCACCGACCGCGACGAGCGGTTCCTGGCGGCGGAGTTCATCCGCGAGAAGATCTTCCGCCTGCTGGGCGAGGAGGTCCCTTACGCGACGACGGTCGGCATCGACTCGTTCAGCGAGGCGGGCGGGGTTCGCCGCATCCACGCCACCGTCTACGTCGAGCGCGACAACCAGCGGGGGATCCTGGTCGGCGAAGGCGGGTCGCGGATGAAGGACATCGCCTCGCGCGCGCGCACCGACATGGAGCGCCTGTTCGGCGGTCCGGTGTTCCTCGAGGTCTGGGTCCGCGTCAAGCGCGGCTGGTCGGACGACGAGGGCATGCTGAGCCGTTTCGGCTATTGACCCGGAAGGGCACGCGGCGATGTCCACGCGCACCCCGGCCCAGCGTCGCGACGACGTGCCGGCCTTCGTCCTCCACGCCCGACCCTACCGCGAAACCAGCCTGATCGTCGAGGCCTTCACCGCCGACCACGGCCGGGTGGCGATGGTGGCGCGCGGCGCCAAGCGGGCGCGCTCGGAAATGCGCGGCCTGCTGCAGGCGTTCCAGCCGCTGCTGCTGTCCTGGTACGGACAGGCCGAGCTCAAGACGCTCGCGCGCGCGGAGTGGCGGGGCGGCATGCCGCTGCCGCGCGGCTCGGCGCTGATGTGCGGCTTCTATCTCAACGAGCTGCTGCTGAAGCTCCTTGCCCGCGAGGATCCGCATCCGCGGCTCTACGCCGCGTACGAGCAGGCACTGGCGCAGCTGGCCGGAGGCGCAGAGCAGGCGACGCTGCTGCGGCGCTTCGAGCTCTCGCTGCTGGCCGAGCTGGGCTACGCGCCGATGCTGGTGCGCGAGGCCGACACGGGCGCGCCGCTCGACCCGGCGGCCGACTACCGCTACGCGTTCGATCGCGGCCCGCAGCGCGCGGGGGCGGGTGCGGGTGGCGCGGGCGCGCTGGTCCGGGGCGCGACGCTGCTGGCACTCGCCGAGGGACGCTACCCCGATGCCGAGACCGCCGCGCAGGCCAAGCGCCTGATGCGCGACATCCTCGACCATCACCTCGAGCAGCGCGGGGTGGAGAGCCGGCGCGTCGTCCTGGACCTCCTCGCGCTGGGCGAGGGTGGCGAGCGGCGATGATCGACTACAACACTGGGGAGCAAGCGAAGTGATCGAACTCGGCGTCAACATCGACCACGTGGCCACGTTGCGGCAGGCGCGGCGCACCTACGAGCCCGACCCGGTCTGGGCGGCCGTCGAGGCCCACCTCGGCGGGGCGGACGGGATCACCGTCCACCTGCGCGAGGACCGGAGGCACATCCAGGACGAGGACGTGCGCCGGTTGCGCGAGCTCGTCCACATCAAGCTCAATCTCGAGATGGCGGCGACGCCGGAAATGGTGGCGATCGCCCGCGCGCTGAAACCGGAGATGGCGATGCTGGTGCCGGAAGGCCGGCACGAGATCACCACCGAAGGCGGGCTCGACGTCGTCGGTCAGGAGGGCAAGCTCGCCGGCGTCGTCGCGGCGCTGGCAGCGGACGGGATCGTCACCAGCGTGTTCATCGACGCCGAGGTGGCGCAGGTCGAGGCCGCAGCGCGCATCGGTGCGCGGGTCTGCGAGGTGCACACCGGGCCCTACGCCCATGCGTTCCACGCCAAGGGGCGCGACCCGGAAAGCGCTGCGGTCGTCGCCGAGCTCGACAAGATCCGCGTCGCCGGGGCGGCGATTCGTGCCGCCGGCATGCGCTTCAACGCCGGGCACGCGCTCAATTACGTCAATGTCCAGCCGGTGGCCGCGCTGCCGGGGATTCGCGAACTGCACATCGGCCACGCGATCATCGCCCGTTCGGTGTTCGCCGGACTGCGCGAAGCGGTCCGCCAGATGAAGGTTCTGATTCGGGAGGGCGCGCGATGAGTCACCCGGCGAGGGGCCCCGCGCGATGAGTGCGCCGCAGGCCGGCCGGGCGGCGCCCGAGCCGCACCGTCCCCGCGGTCCGCTGATGCTGGGTGTCGACGGCACCGAGCTCGACCCCGCCGACCGCGACCGCCTGCTGCAGCCGCAGGTCGGCGGCGTGATCCTGTTCGCCCGCAACTACG
Organism: Casimicrobiaceae bacterium; assembly: GCA_035466885.1. Lineage (GTDB taxonomy): Bacteria > Pseudomonadota > Gammaproteobacteria > Burkholderiales > Casimicrobiaceae > CAIWHR01. The sequence continues at coordinate 6,797 of DATIUK010000062.1, read as the reverse complement.
CGTCGCCGGCGCAGCTGGCGGCATTCACCGCTGCGATCGCGGCCCTGCGCAGCCCGCGCCTGCTGATCGCCGTCGATCACGAGGGTGGGCGCGTGCAGCGCTTCCGCGACGGCTTCACCGCGGTTCCGCCGATGCGTGCGCTGGGCGACCTGTGGGACCGCGACGTCGCCGCAGCGGCCCACGAGGCGACGCGGCTGGGATGGACGATCGGCAGCGAGTTGCGCGGCTGCGGCGTCGACTTCAGCTTCACCCCGGTGCTCGATCTCGACTTCGGGGCGAGCACGGTCATCGGCGACCGTGCGTTCCACCGCAACCCGAACGCCGTCGCGCACCTCGCGGCGGCGCTGCACGACGGTTTGCGCGCGGGCGGCATGCCGGCTGTCGGCAAGCACTTTCCCGGTCACGGCCACGTCGCTGCCGACTCCCACGTCGACCTGCCGGTCGACCCACGCGAGCTCCCGGCGCTCCTCGCCGATGACCTCGTCCCCTTCGCAGCGCTGTGCCGCCAGGGCCTGGAGGGGATGATGCCGGCGCACGTCGTGTACCCGGCGGTCGACGCGCTGCCCGCCGGCTACTCGCGGCGCTGGCTGCACGAGATCCTGCGCGAGCGCCTGGGCTTCGACGGCATGATCTTCTCCGACGACCTGGGGATGGCTGGCGCGCAGCGTGCCGGCGGCATCGTCGCCCGCGCCGAGGCCGCAGTCGCGGCCGGCTGCGACATGGTGCTCTCCTGCAACGATGCCGCGGGCGCCGACCTGCTGCTCGCGCGCTGGCGGCCCGAGGTCCACGCCGATTTCGCGCGGCGCGCGGCGCAGATGGAAGGCTGGACCCCGGGGCCGTGCCCGGTCGAGGCCTCGTTGCGCGACGAAGTCCTGCTGGCCGAGGCGCTGCGCCGGCCGCTCTCCGCCGAAGGAGGCGCCGACCGCAGCGGCGCCGGGCCGCGCTCCCGGGGCTAACGGGTCCGGTCAGTGTGGGTGCGGCCAACGCCCGCCCAGCTTGCGGGTGACGTCCTCGGCGACGTGCGCGACCAGCGGTCCCAGCTGGCGGATCCGCTCGTCGGGCAGGCGAGCCGACGGGCCGGCGATCGAGATCGCCGCCAGCGACTCGCCGTGCTCGTCGTAGATCGGCGCGGCGACGCAGCGCGTGCCGGGCAGGTGCTCCTCGTCGTCGAACGAGTATCCGCGCTGCCGGATCATCCGCAGCGCCGCCCACATCGTTTCCGGCGCGGTGATCGTATGCGGCGTGATCCGCGGCAGGCCCTTGACCTTGAGGATGGCGCTGATCTGCTCGTCCGAGAGCGACGCGAAGATCGCCTTGCCGACGCCCGAGGCGTGCAGCGGGACGCGGCTGCCCAGCTTGACGATGGTGCGCATCGTCTCGCGGCACTGCACCTGGTCGATGAATACCGCGTCGGTGCCGTCGAGAATCGCGAGGTTGACTGTCTCCCCGGCCTGTTCCATCAGGTGCCGCATGTGCGGGTGGCTCTGCGCGACGAAGTCACGGTTGGCGAGAAAGCTCGAGCCGACGGCGAAGGCCTGCAGGCCGACATACCAGAACCCGAGGTCGCCGGCCTGGTAGACGAAGCCAGTCTTCTCCAGCGTCGCGAGCAGCCGATGCGTGGTCGACGCCGGCAGGCCGACGCGCTGCGACACGTCGGTCAGCGTGAGGCCACCCTCGGCCCTGGCCAGCACGTCGAGGATCGACAGGCCGCGGGTGAGGCTTTGCACCTGGCCGGTGGTCGTGCCGCTGGGATTCTGCGGCGTGCGCCCGCGCCGGGGCGGGGTCGTGTAGCGATGCGGCATCGGTCGGTGGCGAGCAGGTGTGGGCAACCTGATATCAGACCACAGCGCGGGCCGCAGGGGAAGCGGAGCGTCGCCGGGACGGACTCCCGGCTTCAGCGCATCGCGGCGGTGCGAACGAGCGGGCCGGCGGTGCCGAGACGGCGCGTCTCGCCGTGGCGGAACACCCAGAACTCGTCGGCGGCGAGCCCGGCTGCAAGCGCCGCAGCGCGGGTGCGCTGCGGCGGCTCGTCCAGCGGCTCGTCGGTGAGCACGAACGTGCCCCAGTGCACGCCCAGCGAATGACGGGCGTTGAGGTCGCGGTGGATGGCGACCGCCTCGTCGGGATCGACGTGCTGCGGCGCCATGAACCAGCGTGGCGCGTAGCCGCCGATCGGGATCGCCGCGAGGTCGAAGCTGCCGAAGCGCGCGGCGATGTCGCGGTAGTCCTGCGAGTAGCCGGTGTCGCCGGTGGCGATGAAGCGGAAGCCCTGCGCCTCGACGACGAACCCGCCCCACAGCGTCTCGTTGCGATCGATCAAGCTGCGCGCGCTCCAGTGCTGCGCCGGAACGAAGTGGATGTCGAGGCCGGCGTCCTCGCGCCGATCCCACCAGTCCATCGTGGCCTGCACCGGCAGGTTGCGCGCGGCGAACCAGGCGTCGACGCCGAGCGGCACGTAGAAGCGCGGCGGCCCGCCCGGCTGCGCGGCAAGCGCTCTCACGGTGGCGTCGTCGAGGTGATCGTAGTGGTTGTGGGTGACGAGCACGACGTCGATGTGCGGCACGTCGGCGAGCGTGATCGCCGGCGGCACCCAGCGCTTCGGGCCGACGAAGGGCAGCGGCGAGGCCCGGTCGCTCCAGACCGGGTCGACGAGCAGGTTGACGCCGGCCACCTGCAGCAGCACCGTGGCGTGGCCGATCCAGGTGATCGTCGTCTCACTTCGATTGGCCCGCAGGAACGCGACGTCGGGCGTATCGAGCGGGAACTGCCAGCCGCCTTCGGGCACCGCGGGCACGCCGTTGGTCCAGCGTTCCCACTGCCAGCGCCAGAAGCCGCCGGGGTCGACGTTGAAGTAGTTGTTGCGGAACCCGGTCGGCGTGTGGTGCGGCTTCGCTGGATTGAAATGCGCGCCGCGCCCCGGGACGTCCGTGGCGAGGGCGACCGCCGCGCCGAGCAGCACGGCTGCAAGCGCGGCAATGGCGAGGTGCCGGACGCGCCACATCAGGCGCACGTCGGCGGAGGGCAAAAGTCGACGCTGCTGCGCACGGCGAACTCCGGGGCCGGGACGACAGCGCTTCGACCGGTCGATCGGTCCGCCGGTTCCATCGTTCAGGCGCCGGACAGCTGCGGGGTGACCGCGACGCGGACGCCGGCCAGGTCGACCTCGAAGCGAGCGGCGGCGATCATCGCGTCGGTCAACGGAACGTCGGCACGGGCGTAGCCCATCGCGACCGCGCGGCCCTGTCCCCGGCTGTAACCGGCCGAGGTGATCTCGCCGACGTTGCGACCGTCCATCAGGATCGGCTCACCGCCCCAGGGAAAGGCGGCGGGATCGTCGAACGTGAACCGGACCAGCCGCTTCTTCGCGGCTGCCGCCGGTGTCGAGCGCAGCGCGTCCCGCCCGGTGAAGGCGACAGGCTTGTCGAGCTTCACCGCGAAACCGAGGCCGGCTTCCCAGGGCGTCTCGTCCGGCGACAGCTCCGCTCCCCAGGCCCGCCGGCCGGCTTCGATGCGCAGCGCGTCGATCGTGTAGTAGCCGGCGTCGCGCAGCCCGAACGCCGCGCCCTCGGCGAGCAGCGCGTCGTAGAGCGTGCAGCACTGGTCGGCGGTGACGGTGAGCTCGTAGCCCGGGCCGCCGACGTAGCTCATCCGCGCCGCGCGGACGCGCGCGTGGCCGACGTCGATGTGCCGCGTCGTCGCGAACGGCAGCCCCGACTTCGACAGGTCGTCCGGCGACAGCGTGGCGAGCAGCGCCTCGGCCTTCGGCCCCATCAGCGACAGCACCGACCAGCCGCTGGTCACGTCGACCAGCACCGCGCGCTCGTGCTCGGCGATCGCGCGCTCGATCCAGGCAAAATCGCGCGTCGCCTGCGCCGATCCGGAGATGATGAAGAACTCGCTTGGTGCGACACGGATCACCGTGAGATCGCTCTCGAAGCCGCCACGTGCATTCAGCATCGCCGTGTAGACCATCCTGCCGACGGGCACGTCGACGTCGTTGGCGCACAGCCGCTGCAGCACCGCCAGCGCGTCGCGGCCCTTGAGCACGAACTTCGAGAACGACGTCTGGTCGAAGACGACCACGTCCTCGCGGCAGGCGCGCTGCTCCTCGAGGACCTGCGGCAGCCAGCCGGGCGTGCCGAACGTGTGCGGCGGCGGCTCGCTGCCGGGTGCGAGGAAGTAGTTGGCGCGCTCCCAGTTCATCTTGGTGCCGAACACGGCCCCGCGTCCGCGCAGCCGGTCGTAGAGGGGCGAGCGGCGGAGCGGGCGCACCGTCCTCAACTCCTCGCGCGGCCAGCGCATTGCGTAGTGGAGGCCCAGCGACTCGACGGTGCGGTCGGCGAGGTGGCGGCGATTGGCGTGGAACGGCGCGAAGCGGCGGATGTCGACGTCCCAGAGGTCGAGCGGCGCCTCGCCGCCGACGATCCACTCGGCGATCAGCTTGCCGGCGCCGCCGGAGTTGGCGATGCCGGCCGAGTTGAATCCGGCACAGACAAAATAGCCGGCGACCTCGGGTGCTTCGCCGAGGATGAAATTGCCGTCGGGCGTGAAGCTCTCCGGCCCGTTCAGCAGCATTTTCACTTCCGCGGTTTCGAGGCAGGGTGTGCGGTGGATCGCGTTGCGCATCAGGATCTCGAAGTGATCCCAGTCCTCGGGCAGCAGCTGGAACTCGAAGCGGTCGGGGATGCGGGCGACGTTCCAGGGCTTGGCCTCGGGCTCGAAGCCGCCCATCACCAGGCCGCCGACCTCCTCCTTGTAGTAGAGGTAGCCGTCGGGGTCGCGGATCACCGGCAGCTCCGGCGTCACGCCGGCGATCGGCGCGGTGACGATGTAGAAGTGCTCGGCCGAACAGAGCGGCACGTTGACCCCGGCGAGGAGGCCGAACTCCCGCGCCCACTGTCCCGCGCAGTTGACGATTGCCTCGCAGCGAATCGTTCCCTCGTCGTCGTCGCTGCGCCAGCGGATGCCGGCGACCCGGGTGTCGGCGACGTCGACGCCGGTGACGCGGACGCCCTCGACGATCTGCGCCCCGCCGTTGCGTGCGCCGCGGGCGAGCGACTGGGTGAGGTCGGTGGGGTTCGCCTTGCCGTCGCCCGGGATCCACACGGCGCCGGCGAGATCGTCGGTGCGCAGGATGGGCGCACGGCGCCCTGCTTCCGCCGGCGCGATGAACTCGAACTCGACGCCGAAGGCCTTCGCCCGCGCCATCTGCCGGCGCATCAGCGTCAGGCGATCGGGCGTCCTGGCGACGTTGAGGCTGCCGCACGGCTTCCAGCCGGTGGCGAGGCCGGTTTCCTGTTCCAGCGTCGAGTAGAGTTCGATGCCGTAGCGGCTCATCCGCGTCGCATTCCGGGTGGCGCGGGTCTGCCCGACGAGGCCCGCGGCGTGCCAGGTCGTGCCGCAGCTCAACTTGCCCTGCTCGAGCAGCACGACTTCGCGCACGCCGAGCCTGGTCAGTTGGTAGGCGGTGGAAACGCCGGCGATGCCGCCGCCGACGACGACGACGCGGGCGTGGGTCGGTAGCTTCATCGGTGCTGCCTCGGCGTGGAAGAACGGATGATCGGGGAAGGAATCAGAGCTTGAGCGCGGCGACGCCGAGCACGATGCTCGCAGCACCCGCCATTCGGCGCAGGCCGAAGCCTTCCTTCAACCACAGCGCGCCGATCAGCGCGGCGAACAGGACCGACGTCTCGCGCAGCGCGGCGACGGCGGCGACCGGGGCGCGCGTCATGGCCCAGAGCACGATGCCGTAGGCGGCGACGCTGCCGGCGCCGCCGACGAGGCCACGACGCCAGCCGCGGGCGAGGTAGGCCGCCGCCGGACGGCCGCGCTGCGCGAAGATCCAGCCGAGGAACAGAAGGCCTTCGAGGAAGGTGAGCCAGGCGACGTAGGACAGCGCGTTGCCGGACGCGCGGGCACCTGCGCCGTCGATCAGCGTGTAGACGGCAATGATCGCTGCGTTCGCCAGCGCCCAGCCCGCCGCGGCGGCGGTGTGCCGCCCGCGACGCGCGAAGGCGATGCCGACGATGCCGAGGCAGATGAGCAGGATGCCGGCGGCGACCTGGACGCTTGGCCATTCGCGCAGGAAGACGATGCCGAGCAGCGCGACCAGGAGCGGCGCGGTGCCGCGCATCAGCGGGTAGGCGAATGACAGGTCGCCGGTGCGGTAGGCCTGCGCCAGCGTCACGTAGTAGGCGAAGTGGACCAGCGCGGAGGCTGCTGCGAACTTCCACGCGAGGGGCTCGGGCGGCGCGAGGAAGGGCAGCACGGCGAGCCCGCACACCGCCGACCCGGCGACGACCGCGGCGGTGTCGAGCAGCGGGTCGCCCCCCGGCGCCGACTTGAGCAGCGCGTTCCAGCCGGCATGCAGGAGTCCCGCGGCCAGCACGGCCAGCGTGATCCCGAGCGAGAGCCCCCCGGCGTCCACGTCGACGCTCACGCGCTGCCGGCGCGCTGGGCAAGGAGGACCGACGGGTACGCCGCCATCGCGTCAGGACGGGGCCGTCGCCGCCACTTCGGCGAGCGCGGCGTCGATGATGTCGAACGCCGTCGCGAGCTCGGCCTCGCTGATCACCAGCGGCGGCGAGAGCGTCAGCACGTTGCCCTGGCCGATCTTGAACGACAGGCCGCGCGCGAGGCAGGCGTACATCGTCCTCTCGGCTTCCTCGCGCGCCGGCCGGCCATCCGCGCGGACGAGCTCGATGCCGAGCAGGAGACCGATGCCGCGCACCGCGCCGACCAGCGGATGGCGGCGGCGCAGCACCTCCATCCGGTTCAGGGCGAACGCGCCGAGGTCG
>DATIUK010000061.1:0-3101 GCA_035466885.1 Casimicrobiaceae bacterium | reverse complement strand
CGCGCGCGACCCGGCGCGCGGCGGCTCGAACTTCCTGCGCCTGCTCGGGCGCGCGTACGCCGACCCGGCGCCGTTCATCCGGCACTTCCTGTCCGAGCACTACGCCGAGATGATCGGCCGCTTCAAGACGGCCTTCGCCCGCGCGCTGCCGCAGATTTCGAAACGCGAGCTGTCGTGGCGGCTGCATTTCATCATGGGCGCGTTGTCGTACACGTTGGCCGGCACCGATGCATTGAAGCTCATCGCCGAGATCACGCCGGCGAAGCACCGCGACGACGAAACCCTGCTGCACCGGCTGGCGCCGTTCCTGCTGGCCGGCCTGCAATCCCCCCCCTCAGACTTGTGCGACGACACACCGACGCCCGCCGAACCACGGCAGCCCGCGCGCTGATCCCGCGACCCGGAACCCGCGCCTGCCCGACGACAACCGCCTCATCAACCTTTCCTGAACCCTGGAGCCCCTGATGCTCACACTTGCCTGGTTGGTCGCCCTCCTGGTCGTCGCCGTCGCGTTGGCCTACGTCAACGCGGCCGGCATTGCCTGGACCGTCGCGCTCGCCGTCGCCCTCGGCGTCGCCTGGGTCGCGCACCTTCTCCCCGCGTGGCTCACGCTCGCGCTCGCCGTGGCGTTCGTGCTGCTCGCGATTCCGCTCAACGTCACCGCGCTGCGGCGCAAGCTGATCAGCGACGGCGTCCTCTCCGCGTTCCGCAAGATCCTGCCGCCGATGTCGCAGACCGAGAAGGAGGCGATCGAGGCCGGCACCGTATGGTGGGACGGCGACCTTTTCTCCGGCAAACCCGACTGGAGCAAGCTCCTCGCCGTGCAGCCGCCGACGCTGTCGCCGGAAGAGCAGCGCTTCCTCGACGTCGAGACCGAGGAGCTGTGCGAGCTCATCACCGACTGGGAGACGACCCAGGTCCACCGCGACCTGCCGCCGAAGGTCTGGCAGTACATCAAGGACAAGGGATTCCTGGGCATGGGCATCTCCAAGGAGTACGGCGGGCTCGGATTCTCCGGCTACGCGCACTCGCAGGTGATGACCAAGCTGTCGACGCGCTCGGGCACCGTGGCGGTCAGCGTGATGGTTCCGAACTCCCTCGGGCCGGGCGAGCTCCTCGCCCACTACGGCACCGATGAGCAGAAGCGCCACTACCTGCCGCGCCTCGCCAAAGGCCTCGAGATCCCCTGCTTTGCGCTCACCAACCCGACCGCGGGTTCCGACGCCGCGTCGATCCCCGACTACGGCATCGTCTGCTGGGGCGAATACGAAGGGAAGAAGACGCTCGGCCTGCGCGTCACCTGGGACAAGCGCTACATCACGCTGGGCCCGATCGCGACCCTGCTCGGCCTCGCGTTCCGCGCCTATGACCCCGACCGCCTGGTCGGCGACAAGGAGGACATCGGCATCACCTGCGCGCTGATCCCGACTTCGCACCCGGGCGTCGAGATCGGGCGCCGGCACATGCCGCTCAACGCGGTGTTCCAGAACGGGCCGAACTGGGGCAAGGACGTGTTCATCCCGATGGACTGGATCATCGGCGGCCAGCCGATGCTGGGCCGCGGCTGGCGGATGCTGATGGAGTGCCTCGCCGCCGGGCGCGGCATCTCGCTGCCGTCGTCGGCGACCGGGATGGCCAAGCTCGCCGTCCGCGCGACCGGCGGCTACGCCCGCGTGCGCACGCAGTTCAAGACGCCGATCGGCCGGTTCGAGGGCATCGAGGAAGCGCTGACGCGCATGGGCGGCAATCTCTACATGATGGACGCCGCCCGGGCGCTGACCGCGACCGCGATCGACATCGGCGAGAAGCCGGCGGTCGTGTCCGGCATCGCCAAGCTGCACCTCACGCAGCGCGGCCGCGAGGTCGTCAACGACGCGATGGACGTCGTCGGCGGCAAGGGCATCTGCATGTGGCCGTCGAACTTCCTCGGCGCCGCGTACATGCAGCTGCCGGTGGCGATCACCGTCGAGGGCGCCAACATCCTGACCCGCAGCCTGATCGTGTTCGGCCAGGGCGCCATCCGCTGCCACCCGTACGTGCTGAAGGAGATGCAGGCGACCGCCGAGAAGGACCGCGCCAAGGCGTCGGCCGACTTCGACGCCGCGCTGTTCGGGCACATCCGGTTCACGCTCGCCAACATGGCACGCACGCTGGTGCTGGGCCTCACCGGCTCGCACTTCGTCGCGGTGCCGCGCAACGTCTCGCCGCTGACGCGCCGCTACTACCAGCAGCTGACGCGGTTCTCGGCGGCGCTCGCGTTCCTGTCCGACGTCTCGATGGGCGTGCTGGGCGGGGCGCTGAAGCGCAAGGAGAAGCTGTCGGCGCGCCTGGGCGACATCCTGTCGCTGCTCTACCTGTGCTCGGCGACGCTGAAGCGCTACGAGGACGAAGGCCGCCAGACCGCCGACGCGCCGCTGATGCACTGGGCGATGTGGGACGCGATGTTCAAGGCGCAGAACGCGCTGGAGGGCGTGCTGTCGAACTTCCCCAATCGCTTCATCGCCGTGGTGATGCGCCGGTTCGTGTTCCCGCTCGGCCGGCCGTACGTGGTGCCGTCCGACAAGCTGGGCCATCAGGTCGCGCGGCTCCTGCTCGAGCCGTCGCCGACCCGCGACCGGCTGGTCGCCGGCTCGTTCGTCTCCAAGGCCGCCGACGACCCGGTGACGCTGATCGAGCACGCGCTGGTCGCAACCCTCGCGGCGGAGCCGATCGAGGCGAAGATCCGGGCCGCGATCAAGGACCGCCGCCTCGACGCCAAGTTGCCGCCGGGGGCGGGGCTCGACGCGCTGGTCGCGCGCGCGCAGGCGCAGGGCATCGTCACCGCGGAGGAGGCGAAGGCGGTGGTCGTCGCGCGCGAGCTCACCGCCAAGGTGATCCGGGTCGACGACTTCCCGCAGGACCTCGGCGCCTCGGGGCTGCGGCCGCTCGACTACGGTCGCGCGGGCACCGTGGCGTCGAACTCGGCGCTGGTCCACAAGGTCGCCGCGTAGCGGACGGCACCGGCGCACCGCCGCCGTTCCATTCCGTCACTGCGAGGGCCGCCCGGCCCCCGCGGTGGCGCCCCGACGCCAGGAAGACGCCATGAAAGAACCGATCTACAT
>DATIUK010000060.1:0-2427 GCA_035466885.1 Casimicrobiaceae bacterium | reverse complement strand
GAAGTCCAGCTGCCCCTCGCGGTCGCACCAGTTGTCGAACGCGGGCGTCGGCGCGAGATTGGCCGGCAGGTCGATCACGTCGAGCGCCCGGCGCAGTTGCAGCTGCCTCTCCTCCGGCGAATCGATGCCAAGGCCGAAGTCGTCGAGCCGGTAGGTGACGTCCGAATTCTGCTGCACCTCGTAGGCGAGCACACCTTGGCCGAGCGAGTGCAGGATGCCCGGCGCAATCGGGACGACGTCGCCATTGCGCACCGGGACGCGCCGTGCGTGTCGGGCGAGCGAACCGGCGGCGACGAGGCGGCGCAGGTGCCCGGCGTTGGCGACGCCGTCGAGACCGAGCAGGATCGTGGCATCCGGCGCGCAGTCGAGGACGACCCAGCACTCGGCCTTGCCGTTCTGCCCCTCCACCCGGCGGGCGTACGCGTCGCCGGGGTGCACCTGCAGCGGGAGGTCGCGCACCGGCGCGAGGTACTTGTGCAGCAGCGGAAAGTCGTTGAAGCCGCGCCACGGGTGACCGAGCACGGCCTTGCCGTCGCGTGCAAGCAGGTCCGACAGCGGGAGGCCGGCCATCGGCCCGTTGAGCATCCGGCAATCGGCGCTCGGAAAGCTGGCAATATCCCAGGTTTCGCCGATCTGTCCGTGCTCGGGCACCGTCGGCTGGTAGCCGCGCAGCCGCTCGAGTCCTCCCCAGGCACGGACCACGTGGACTGGCTCGAGGAGCAACGGGGCCATTGCAACTGCGTTTCCCAACGGGGGTGCTCCTGTGGCGACGCGGCGCACCGGTGCGCATCCGATGCAGCGAATGCTCCCGGAACCGAATACTCTGCGTTAAATATCGTGCCACGATATATCGTGGAACGATACTATCGGCGCGCCAAGCAGAAGTCAACCACGCGATGACGGCGCCAGTACCCACCAGACATCGCGTTCGGCCAGCAATGCCCCGCGCGGTCCTGCCGTGACAATCGGCGTTGGCGCGAGCATGCGAATCACCACGCGCCACCACCGAACTGGTTTATATCATCTAGATGACTTACAGGACCGGCGCCGCACGGTCCGGTCGCACACGTCCTTGATCGAGATCAACGACCGTTCAATCGCGCCCTTCCGCGCAGTCCCTGCTTGCATTTGACAAAGCCCCGCCGCACTGCGAGCCTCGCGTCCCATGCGCCTGCCCAACCTGCTCGCCACCGCCCGCGGCCGCCTCGCGGCGTTCTTTCTCCTCTACACCACCGAGGGCATCCCGCTGGGCTTTGCCGCCACCGCGGTCGCGACGCAGTTGCGCCGCCAGGACGTCGGACCCGCCGAGATCGGCGCCTTCGTCGCTTCGTTCTACCTGCCCTGGGCGTTCAAGTGGGCGTTCGGGCCGGTGATCGACGTGTTCGGCTCGGAGCGATTCGGACGCCGGCGCGGCTGGATCATCGTCACCCAGGTGCTGATGGCCGCCACGCTGCTGTCGACGGTGCTGCTGAAGCTGCCCGAGCAGCTGTGGCTGTTCACCGTCATCCTGCTCGTCCACAACACCTTCGGCGCGATGCAGGACGTCGCCATCGACGCGCTGGCGGTGGGCACGCTGCAGGAGCACGAGCGCGGCACCGCCAACGGCGTGATGTTCGCCGGCGCCTCGATCGGCCAGCTGATCGGCGGCAGCGGCGTGCTGTTCCTCACCGGGTTCACGGGCTTCCAGGCGACGTTCTTCTTCGTCGCCGCCTGCATCCTGGCGGTGACGGTGCTGGTGGTGCTGCCCATGCGCGAGGCGGCCGGCCCGCCACGGATCGCGGTCGTCGGCTCGCGGCTCGCCGCCGCCGGCGCCGAGATGCACGCGTTCGCGATCACGTCGTTCCGCTCGTTCCTGGGCACGCGGGGCGCGTTCAGCGGGCTCCTGCTGTCGCTGCTGCCCGCCGGGGCGATGTGCCTGGGGCTATCGCTGCAGTCGAACCTCGCCGTCGAGCTCGGCCTCGACGACAACGAGGTGGCAAAGCTCAACGCCTGGTCGGCGCTGATCTCCGCGGTGGCGATGGTCGTTGGCGGCTGGCTTTCCGACCGCTTCGGGCGGCGGCTCACGCTCTCGCTCTACATCGCCGCGATGGGCCTGCCGGTGCTCTACCTGATGGCGAAGCTCACGCAGTACGGCTGGATCATGCCGGTGAGCCCGACGATGCCCAACCGGCCGGAGGTCCCGGCCGCGCTGGTGACCGCGCTGTGGACCTCCTCGCTCGTCTACAGCGTCGTCAACGGCCTCATGTACGGGACGCGGTCGGCGATCTGCATGGACGTGACCAACCCGCGGGTCGCGGCGACGCAGTTCACCGCCTACATGGCGCTGATGAACCTGACGATCTCCTACAGCGCGGCGTGGCAGGGGATCGCCGTCGAGGCCTGGGGCTATCCGCGGACGATGCTGGTCGACGTGATCTTCGGCATGGC
>DATIUK010000059.1:0-9376 GCA_035466885.1 Casimicrobiaceae bacterium | reverse complement strand
CGTCGGCACGCGCAACATCCTCGCCATCACGACCTCGGTCCAGTGCGTGTCCGGTGTCGTCGAGTACGCGGTCCGGCGGATCAAGGAGGAACTCCTTCCCCGCTACCCCCATGTCGACGACGTGGTCGGTCTCGAGCACACGTACGGCTGCGGCGTCGCCATCGACGCGCCGGATGCCGTCGTGCCCGTCCGCACGCTGCGCAACATCAGCCGCAACCCCAATTTCGGCGGCGAGGTGATGGTGGTGAGCCTGGGCTGCGAGAAGCTGCAGCCTTCGCGGCTGTTTCCGCCCGCGTCGATTCCGATCGCCGTGCAGGCGCCGGCAGGAACGACGCCCGATCCGGGGGCAGCCCCCGGGGTCGTCTGCCTGCAGGACGACGGTCACGTCGGCTTCCTGTCGATGATCGACTCGATCATGGCGATGGCCCGAACGCACCTCGAGTGCCTCGACGCGCGCCGACGCGAGACCTGTCCGGCCGCCGACCTGGTCGTCGGCGTCCAGTGCGGCGGCAGCGACGCCTTCTCGGGAGTCACCGCCAATCCTGCGGTGGGCTTCGCCACGGACCTGCTGGTGCGGGCCGGCGCGACGGTGATGTTCTCGGAGGTCACCGAGGTGCGCGACGCCATCGACCAGTTGACCGCGCGCGCGGCAACCCCGGACGTGGCAGCGGCGATGATCCGGGAGATGGCCTGGTACGACGCCTACCTGCAGAGGGGACAGGTCGATCGCAGCGCCAACACGACGCCGGGCAACAGGCAGGGCGGCCTGTCGAACATCGTGGAAAAGGCCATGGGGTCGATCGTCAAGTCCGGCAGGGCGCCCATCGTCGGCGTGCTCGCCCCCGGCGAACGGCTGCGCGACAGGGGCCTGACGCACGGCCTGGTCTACGCCGCGACCCCGGCCAGCGACTTCGTCTGCGGCACGCTGCAACTCGCCGCCGGCATGAACCTGCACGTGTTCACGACCGGCCGGGGCACGCCCTACGGCCTCGCCGAGTGCCCGGTCGTCAAGGTGGCAACCCGCAGTGACCTCGCGCGTCGCTGGCACGACCTGATGGATGTCGACGCCGGGCGGATTGCCGACGGCCAGGCGAGCATCGAGGACCTGGGCTGGGAGATCTTCCATCTGCTGCTCGACGTCGCCAGCGGCAGGAAGACCTGGGCCGAGCGGTGGGGGCTGCACAACGCGCTGGTGCTCTTCAATCCGGCCCCGGTGACCTGACGGCGCCGCGGCGATCGGCGCATGCGGGAAAAAAAACGGGGCGCCGTTGGGGGCGCCCCGCAAAGCCACTGAGGAGAAACTGCGGTACTGCTCCGGGGAGGAGGGTCCCCGTCCTGCCTGCGCACCGCCCGCGCATTGCACGCGGGCTGTGCACATTCCTGCCGGCGACGCCTACATGCGGTAGGCCGATTCGCCGTGCGAGCTGATGTCGAGGCCTTCGCGCTCCTCTTCCTCGGAGACGCGCAGACCGATCACCAGGTCGACGATCTTGTAGGCGACGAAGGCGACGATCGCGGACCACAGGATCGTGGTGCCGACGGCCTTCGCCTGGACGAGGACCTGGCTCGCGATCGAGTAGTCGCCGACCTTGCCGGCGACGTAGTCGAACACGCCCTGGCCACCCAGGCTCGGCGCCGCGAACACGCCGGTCAGCAGCGCACCCAGGATCCCGCCGACTCCGTGCACGCCGAACACGTCCAGCGCGTCGTCGGCGCCCAGCATCCGCTTCAGGCCGTTGACGCCCCACAGGCAGACGAAGCCGGCGAGGAGGCCGATGATCAGCGCGCCGTTGACGCCGACGAAGCCGCAGGCCGGGGTGATGGCGACCAGTCCCGCCACCGCACCGGAGGCCGCGCCCAGCATCGAGGGCTTGCCCTTGGCCATCCACTCGCCCAGCGTCCAGGTGAGCACCGCGCCGGCGGTGGCGATCAGCGTGTTGACGAACGCCAGCATCGCGACGTCGCCGGCTTCGAGCGCCGACCCGGCGTTGAAGCCGAACCAGCCCACCCACAGCAGCGAGGCACCGACCATCGTGAACGAGAGGTTGTGCGGCGCCATGGCTTCCTTGCCGTAGCCGATGCGCTTGCCGATCACGTAGGAACCGACCAGGCCCGCGATGCCGGCGTTGATGTGGACGACGGTGCCGCCGGCGAAGTCGAGCGCGCCCAACTGGAACAGCCAGCCGGCCTTCGACGTCGCGAGCTCCGCCGCCTTGGCGTCGGTGAACGCGTCGGGGCCGGGCCAGAACCAGACCATGTGCGCGATCGGCAGGTACGAGAACGTGAACCAGATCACCGCGAACAGGAGCACCGCCGAGAACTTGATCCGCTCGGCGAACGCGCCGACGATCAGGCACACGGTGATCGCCGCGAAGGTGGCCTGGAACGCGACGTAGATGAGCTCCGGAATGACCACGCCCTTGCTGAACGTCGCCGCCGTGGCGAACGAACCCACGCCGTCCTTCATCGAGAAGATGCCGCCGAGGAACAGCCGGTCGAGGCTGCCGAAGAATGCGCCGCCCTCGGTGAACGCGATGCTGTAGCCGTAGACCGCCCAGAGCACGATGATGAGCGAGAACACGACGAACACCTGCATCAGCACCGACAGCATGTTCTTCGAGCGCACGAGGCCGCCGTAGAACAGCGCCAGGCCCGGGATCGACATCATGATCACCAGCAGCGTCGCGACGATCATCCTCGCATTGTCGCCCTTGTTCGGCGTCGGCGCGGCCGCGGCAGCCGGAGCGCCGGCTGCCGACGCGGCAGCGGGGGCGGCGACGAGCAGGCCGACGATCGAGACTTCGACGCGTCGAGCCTCCCGGTCGTCGGCAGCGCCCGTGGTCTCGACCGGCTTGACGAGCTCGAGCGCGCCCTCCGTGACGCCGGCGGCGACCAGCACGTCCTTCACCGCCATCGCGCGCTTTTTCGCGAGCTCGGCGTTGGCGGCGACGTCACCGGTCTTGTCGTGGAACCCGGAGATGGCGAGCTTCGCGTCCTTGGTCGCCTTCGCGTAATCGGCGAGCGGTGCGACCGCTTTCGCGGCGTCGGCCGGCAGGTCCGTCTTGCCGGTGTCGAAGTAGAGCTTGGCGGGGGCTGGCGCGTCCGCAGCGAGGGCGGGCAGAGCCAGAAGGAAGGCGCCCAGGAGCGCCAGCAGGGTGGTGAGCTTTCTCATGATCGGTTCCCTTTACAGCGCGCCCGGACCGGTCTCGCCGGTGCGGATGCGGACGACCTGCTCGAGGTCGAAGACGAAGATCTTGCCGTCGCCGATCTTGCCGGTGTTGGCGGATTTCTCGATCGCTTCGATCACGCGGTCGAGCAGGTCGACCGGGATCGCGGCCTCGACCTTCACCTTGGGCAGGAAGTCGACGACGTACTCGGCGCCGCGGTAGAGCTCGGTGTGGCCCTTCTGGCGGCCGAAGCCCTTGACTTCGGTGACGGTGATGCCCTGGACACCGATCGCCGACAGGGCCTCGCGGACCTCGTCGAGCTTGAACGGCTTGATGATGGCAGTGACGAGCTTCATGGGTTCCTCGCGGTTGCGGACGCTGGCGTGGGTGCGGCCGGGTCAGAAGGTCTTCTTGACGTAGACGACGCCGACGCTCTTGGCGGTGTTGTAGCCGGTGAGGTCCGTGTAGGGGGCCGACTCGGCGTTGTTGCCGCTGTAGTACGCGCCGAGCTCGGTGCCCTTGAACAGGCCATCGGGCACCGTGTACGAGGCGCCGAGCTTCCAGTCCTGGTAGCTCGTCTCCATGCTGCCCGAGGCGTCGTTGTGGACGTCGAGGATCCCGTAGTGGCCGATCAGTGCGAACCCGGTCTCACCGACCGGGTACGTCGCCGAGAGGTCGAGGTACCAGGTGCCGTCGGTCTTCGCGCCCGTGGGCCGCAGGCCGAAGTAGTCCTGGAGGCTGTAGCTGTACTTCAACGAAGCCCACTTCCAGCCGACGGCGCCGTAGAGTTCCCAGGTGTTCGCGCTCGCCACGCCGGGATTCCTGCTGCCCGGGTAGTAGTAGTAGAGCGTGCCGACGTCGTAGAAGAAGTCGGAGTCGCCGAAGTTGGCCTTGTAGCCGCCGTAGAAGTCCCACTCGAGGCTCGACCGCGTGTAGGCGCCGAAGTCCTCGAGCCAGCTCACGTTCGACGCCCAGGTGCCGGCGTAGAAGCCGCTCGCGTGGCCGTAGTCGAAGCCGCCCTGCACCGCGGGCTTGCCGGCGGTCTGCGAAATCCCGCGGAAGATGTACTCGCTGAACAGTCCCACATTGGAGGTCAACGTGTGCTCGGGCGTGGCCGGAGCGGCGGCAGGTGCCGGCGTGGCCGGCGTTTGCGCAAGTGCCCCGGTGGCGAGCAGCGAAGCGACGGCAAGCGCAGCCAGCGACGAACGATGAGTGGCCATGGCGAAATTCCCCTGTGACGTTGAAAAAGCCGGATGAAGCGAAAGGAGCCTTCGTCGGCTATTGAGCATTTCGTGTGCCAGTGCAGCATTCGTCTTAAAATCAATTGTTTGCAAAATTGTTGTTGCAGCGCAGCGTGATCGGCGCCTTGCCGTTGCACCAAGGCAGTGCGGCGAGCAGGGTGGATGTGCGGCAACGGTGCAGGAGGCTCGTCGGGCCGCGCTGCGTGGTTGGCGAGCCGATCCGCCCCGCGGCGCGGGCGCTCGGCGGGGACTTTGCTAGACTCGTTCGGACCGGCTTGCGTCGTCTCGCGCCGGGCCCCGCGCAAAGGAATCCGCCGCCATGCTCGAAACCAGATCGCTCGACGAACTCGCCGCCCGCATCGGCGCGGCCATCGAGAACAGCCCGGCCAGGGACATCGAGAAAAACATCAAGGCGATGCTCGGTGCCGGGCTCGCACGCCTCGACCTCGTTCCGCGCGCGGAGTTCGACCTTCAGGCGCAGGTGCTGCTCAAGACGCGCGAGAAAGTCGACGCGTTGGAACAGCGCCTCGCGGAACTCGAGGCGCAGCTGGGTCAGCCCGACCGCAGCCTTTGACGGAGAGCCGGAAGGGCGCGTCCGGGCGCGCGCCTGAAATGTCCTGAAAGACGGGCGACCGGTTCGCCGGCACGCCCCGACGCGGGCTACGCTTCGTCCGCCGTCTTCCGTCGCGCCCGCCGCCATGTCCGAAAGTCCCGCCCCCGCCGCCGCGCTGCCCCCTGCCGCGTGGCGCTTTGCGCGCTTCGAGCTCAAACCCGGCGAGCGGCAACTCGTCGCCGACGGCGTGCCGGTGAAGCTCGGCGGCCGGGCGTTCGACATGCTCGTCGCGCTGCTCGAGCGGCACCAGCGCGTCGTCTCCAAGCGCGAGCTGATGGACGTCGTCTGGCCGAAGCTCGTCGTCGAGGAAAACAACCTGCAGGTCCAGGTGCTGGCGCTGCGCAAGCTGCTGGGTCCGGCGGCGATCGCGACGGTGCCGGGCCGCGGCTACCGGCTCACCCTTGCCGTCGAGGTCGTCGGCGCAGCGGCGCGAGCGTCGCCGGCAGCGCCGCCGCCCCTGCCGTCGCCGCAGCGGACCAACCTGACTGCCCGACTGCCGCCGATGGTTGGCCGGGCGGCCGACCTCGCCGCGCTGCGCGGGCTCTTGCGGGAGCACACGCTGGTGTCGATCGTCGGTGCCGGCGGCATCGGCAAGACACGGCTCGCGCAGGCGCTCGTCGCCGAGATCGCCGGGGACTTTCCGGACGGCGCCTGGCTGGTCGAGTTGGCGTCGCTCGCCGACCCGGCGCTGGTTGCGAGCGCGGTCGCCCGCGTCGCTGGCATCACCCTCTCGGCCGAGCGCCCGGCGGTCGAGGCCGTCGTCTCGGTGCTGCGCTCGCAACGCATGCTGCTCGCGCTCGACAATTGCGAGCACCTTCTCGACGGCGTCGTCGACCTGGTCGACGCGCTGCGGCGCGCGGCGCCCGACGTGCGCCTGCTGGTGACGAGCCAGGAGCCGCTCAAGGTCGTCGACGAGCAGGTCTACCGCCTGGTGACGCTCGCGGTGCCGCCGGCGCAGGCGGAGGACGCCGGGGACTACAGTGCCGTCCAGCTGTTCGTTGCCGCCGCGAAGGCCGCCGAGCCGCGGTTCGCGCTGACGCGCCGCAATGTCGGCGCCGTGGCCGACGTCTGTCGCCACCTCGACGGCATCCCGCTCGCGCTGCAGCTCGCGGCGGCACGGGTGCCGCTGCTCGGCATCGAGGGCTTGCGCGCAAGGCTCGACGAGCGCTTCCACGTGCTGACCGGGGGCGCGCGCACGGTGCTGCGGCGGCACCAGACCCTGCGTGGTGCGCTGGAGTGGAGCCACGGCCTCCTCACTGCGGAGGAGCAGGCGGTGTTCCGGCGCCTGGGCGTGTTCGCCGGTGGCTTCACGCTGGAGGCGGCGCAGGAGGTCGCGGCCGACGCGACCGTCTCCCATTGGCAGGTGCTGGAGCACCTCGGGGCGCTGGTCGACAAGTCGCTGGTCGTCGCGGAAGGCGAGGACCTCCCGCGCTACCGCCTGCTGGAGACGACGCGCGCGTTCGCGCTCGAGCGCCTCGGCGAAGCCGGGGAGACCGACGAGCACCTGCGTCGCCACGCGGTCACGACGCGCGACCTCGTCCGCGCGCTGGCGAAGGATCCGTGGCGCACGACGCCGGCGGCATTCGCCGCGCTGGTCGCCGAGATCGACAACGTGCGGGCGGCCGTCGCGTGGGCGGTCGCCGCGCCCGAGGAGCGGCTGCTCGCGATCGAGCTGAACGTCGAAGCCTTCCGCGTCTGGTACGCCTCGGCGCTGCTCGCCGAGGGGCTCGCGCACTGCCTCGCCGCACGGCCGCTGCTCGACGCCGCGATCCCGCCCCTCGTCGCGGCGAAGTTCTGGCTGGCGTACGCGAAGTCGGGGCAGTACTCGCCGCGGGCCGATTGCTTCGAAGCCGCGCAGCGGGCGGCGCGGATGTTCGGCGACCTCGGCGAGGCGAGCCTCGCCTACGACGCCTATGCCACCGTTGCGGCAATCGGCGCGCGGCGCGGCGCGGTGGCCGAGACCGACGCTGCACTCGCCGCGGCCGAGCGCATCGAGGATCCCGGCTGGCCGTCGCGCCAGCGCGCGGCGGTGCGCTTCGGGCGCTACCTCTGGTGCCAGATGGGCGGGCGCTACGCGCAGGCGCTCGAGTACGCACGGCAGCAGCAGCAGCTCTACCGCGAGGACGGCAGCGTCGTCGGCGAGCAGTTCGCCATCGGCAACCTGGGATTTGCCCTGCTCGCGCTGGGCAGGCCGGAGGCCGCGTTGGCCGAGGTGCGGCCGGCGTTCGCCCGGCTCGAGGCATTGAACGCCGGCGCCGGCGCCGGTCACGTCATCGGGGCCGAGGCCATCGCGCTGGCGATGCTCGGTCGCCACGACGAGGCGCGCGCCCGCGCGCGCATCGCCTACGCGCGGCTGCAGCACGAAGGCGACACGCTGTGGCTGCTGGAGCCGCTTGCATCGAGCGCGGCGGCGCTGGGTCGCCCGGCCGACGCGGCGCGGATCGCGGGCTTCGTCGACGCGCGCTACGCAACGACCGGCGAGGTGCGGCGCGCTCCGGCCCGCGAGCGACGGGCCGAGCTCGACGCGCTGCTCGACGCGGGGCTTGCCGACGACGAACGGCGCGAGCTCCTCGCTGCCGGGGCGGTGATGAGCGACGACGAGGCCTTCGCTCTCGCGCTCGGGAATCGAAGCTGAGGCATCGGCGGAGCCGCCTGCCGGGCGCCGCCGACCCCGCCCCGGTTTCGCGGAAGTCGAGCGAGCCTGCCATCCGCAGGCCGGTGGCGGCCGCCTCGGCCGAGCGGATGAAGGCGCTGGTCGCCGGCGGCGGCTACTCTCGACCTCCTGCGCTGGTCCATTCCGGAGGCGTCCACCGCCATGTCGCTCGCCGTCGCGTTGTCCCGCGGCCTCGCGGGCGCCGAGGCGCCGCTGGTCAGCGTCGAGGTCCATCTCGCCGGCGGGCTGCCGGCGTTCAACCTGGTCGGCCTGGCCGATGCCGAGGTGCGCGAAGCGAAGGACCGCGTGCGCGCCGCGCTGCAGACCGCGCAGTTCGATTTCCCCGCCCGCAAGATCACCGTCAACCTCGCCCCGGCCGACCTGCCGAAGAACTCCGGCCGCTTCGACCTGCCGATCGCCGTGGGCATCCTGGTCGCGACCGGACAGCTGCCCGGGGCCGAGCTCGCCCGCTGCGAGTTCGCCGGCGAGCTCGCCCTGACCGGCGCGCTGCGCCCGATCCGCGGCGCCCTGCCGATGGCGCTGGCCGCGCGCCGCGACGGCCGCGGGTTCGTCCTGCCCGCGGCCAGCGCCAGCGAGGCGGCCTGCATCCGCAATGCGGTCGTCCATCCGGCGGCGACGCTGCTGGCCGTGTGCGGCCACCTCACCGGTGAGGCGCCGCTCGCGCCGCTTGCCTCCGGCGTGCCTCTCGCCGCGGACGCCGACCCCGGGCGCGACGCCGACCTCGCCGACGTCCGCGGCCAGGCGTCGGCCAAGCGGGTGCTGGAGATCGCGGCCGCAGGCGCGCACAGCGTGCTGATGGTCGGCCCGCCGGGAACCGGCAAGTCGATGCTGGCGCAGCGCCTGCCCGGTCTGCTGCCGCCCTTGTCCGAGGACGAGGCGCTCGACGTCGCTGCGCTCGCGTCGCTCGCCGGGCGCTTCTGCGTGGAGGCCTGGGGGCGACGGCCGTTTCGCTCGCCGCACCACTCGGCGAGTCCCGCGGCGCTGGTCGGCGGCGGCAGCAACCCGCGGCCGGGCGAGATCTCGCTCGCGCACCACGGCGTGCTGTTCCTCGATGAACTGCCCGAGTGGGACCGCCGGGTGCTCGAGGTGCTGCGCGAGCCGCTCGAAGCCGGTGTGATCCACATTTCCCGCGCCGCCCGGCAGAGCACGTTTCCGGCCGAGTTCCAGCTCGTCGCGGCGATGAATCCCTGCCCCTGCGGCTGGCTGGGGCACGAAAGCGGGCGCTGTCACTGCACGCCCGACCAGATCGCGCGCTACCGGACCCGGATCTCCGGACCGCTGCTCGATCGCATCGACCTCGGGATCGACGTGCCGGCAGTCCCGCCCGAGGCCCTGTCGCGTCGCACGGTGCCGTCCGGCGACTGCGCGCCGACCGAGACCAGCCGAGTCGTCCGCGGGCGCACCAGTGCCGCGCGGCTGTGCCAGGTCGAGCGCCAGGGCTGTGCGAACGCCCGGCTGCCGCCGCGCGAGGTCGACGTCCATTGCGCCCCGGACGCCGAGGGCGCGGCACTGCTGGCGCAGGCGATGACCCGGCTGTCGCTGTCGGCGCGTGCCTACCACCGGGTGCTCAAGGTGGCGCGCACGATCGCCGATCTCGCCGGCGACGCGACGGTGCGCTCCGCGCACGTCGCCGAGGCGATCGGCTATCGGCGGTTCGAGCGGCTGTGACTCCCGGGGGTCC
>DATIUK010000058.1:0-6704 GCA_035466885.1 Casimicrobiaceae bacterium | reverse complement strand
CTGCCGGTCCTGGTCCACCGCGTCGTGAAGACCGTCGCCATGGTGATGATGCTGATCGGCTTCTCGGTCGCCTTCGGCTACATGATGGCGATCATGCAGATCCCGGCCAAGGTGACGCAGATCTTTCTCGGCATCTCGGAGAACAAGTACGTCTTTCTGCTGCTCGTGAACCTGCTGCTGCTGCTGCTGGGCACGTTCATGGATGTGGCACCGATGCTGCTGATCTGCACGCCGATCTTCATGCCGGTGATCCTCAAGCTGGGCATCGACCCGGTTCACTTCGGGATGATCATGATCCTCAACCTGGGGATCGGCCTCATCACCCCGCCGGTGGGTCCGACGCTTTTCGTCGGGTGTGCGATCGGCAAGGTGACGATGGAGCAGGTGTCGAAGGAGCTATGGCCGTTCTACGGCGCGATGTGCCTGGCGCTGCTGCTGGTGACCTACATCCCGGCGATATCTCTCTGGCTGCCGGGCCTGACGCGCTAGTTCGGACGCCAACGCCCATTCGCGCTCGCCGCCCTGCAGCGGCGGGGGTGGTCGTGTGGCCTCGCGTCCTTAGTCCCTGACGCTCGGCGGCGCCGCCGGAAGTTCGATCAACGGATGCCTGCCGCGGGCGAGGGTGCGCAGCAGCAGGCGCGCGATGTCGGGGTCGAACTCCGGGCGCGGGAGGTTGTCGACCAGAGTGGCCAACGCCGCTTCGTCGCTCGCCGTGCCCAGCCAGCACCAGTCGCGCAGCACGTGCAGGTCGGTGCGACCGGCGAGCGGATCGTGCTCGCGCAATGCGACGGCGCCGCGGTACGGCCACGGCGGGATCCGGCGCGTCGCCAGCGCTGCGGCGAGCCGGGCGTGGTGCACGGCCGCAGGTTCGGCACCGACGCACGCCCCGGCGCAGCGCCGGACCTGCCGGGCGAAGCACGGGCCGCTGCGCTGTTCGAGGCCGAGTGCGGTCCAGCACAGCGCGTGCTCGCCGGCGAGGTGGCGCAGCGCCTCGCGCGCCGCACGCCGCGACGTGAACGGGCCGTAGCGCCCCGGCAGGTCCGCCGCGTCGAGGCCGGCCGCGGCGTGGAAGCGCGGCGGCCCGGGCTCGGCCGGCAGCTCGATCACCACCGCCTCGGCCTTGCGCCGCAGCGCGTGGTTGTGGGCAGGCAGCAGCGCCTTGACCAGCGCCGATTCGCGCAGCAGGGCGCCGATCTCGCCGGCCGTGGTCTCGAACTCGATGCGGCGGATCTCGGCGGACAGGCGCGAGTCGGTCGCCGACCGATAGTCGGACGAGAAGTGCGCGGCGACGCGCTCGCGCAGGTTCTTGCTCTTGCCCACGTAGAGCGGATGCGCGTTGAGACCGTAGAAGCGGTAGACGCCCGGCGACTCGGGCAGGGCGTCGATTGCGTCGCGCGGCAGGTGCGGCGGCAGGCTCGGCATCTTCAGCACCCGCTTCACCGCGTCGTCGATCGCCTCCGGCGGGAGTTCGGCGTACAGCGCGGCGATGAAGGCCCACAGCGCGCGCGCGTCGCCGAGCGCGCGGTGGCGATCGGCCACCGCGAGCCCGTGCCGTGCGATGACGCTGTCGAGGCTGTGCGACGGCGCGTCAGGGAAGAGGCGCCGCGAAAGCCGGACGGTGCACAGGACGCGGGCGCTGAACGTGCGCCCGGCGCGGGCAAAGGCGTGCTTGAGGAAGCCGTAGTCGAAGCGGGCGTTGTGCGCGACGAACACCGCGCCCGCGGTGCGGCGCTCGACCTCGCCGGCAATCGACGCGAACGACGGCGCGCCCTTCACCATCGCGTCGGTGATGCCGGTCAGCGCCTGGATCGCCGGTGGGATCGGGCGGCCGGGGTCGACCAGCGTCGACCACGCGTCGACGATCGGCTCCCCGCCGGGACCGTCGGCGGTCACGCGGACGACCGCGACCTCGGTGATGCCTTCGGTGGCGGCGTCCATGCCGGTCGTCTCGAGGTCGACGAAGGCGAGGGCGGGGGCGAACAGGCGCATGGGAGGAGGGTGTCGGGTTTCGGCGTGGGTCGGGGCAGGGGCCGGGGCTTGACCGACGAACGATCGTTCGCTATTGTAGCCGCATGTCGAACGATCGTTCCTATCTCGCAAGCCTCCAGGATTATTACTCCGCCCACCGCGCGCTGCCCTCGTACGCGTCGATCGGCCAGCTGCTGGGCCTCAAGTCCAAGTCGTCGGTGGCGGCGATGGTCGCGCGCCTGAAGCTCGCCGGCTTCATCGACTCGACCCCCGACAAGCGGCTGGCACCGACCAAGCGCTTCTTCGAGCGTACCCTCGCCGAGTCGCCGGTGCACGCGGGCATGCCCAACCCGATCGACGACGCCGAGGGCGACGCGCTGACCATCGACGACTACCTCATCGAGCGGCCGTCGCAGACCGTGCTGGTGCGCGTCAAGGGCGACTCGATGATGGACGCCGGCATCCTCGAGGGCGATCTCGTCGTCGTCGAGAAAGCCGCTGCAGCGAAGCGCGGCGACATCGTGATCGCGATCGTCGACGGGCAGTTCACGCTCAAGCGCCTGGACCTCGACCGCGGCAGCTTCGTGCTCAAGCCCGAGAACAAGGCCTATCCGGTGATCCGTCCCGAAGGCACGCTGGAGATCTTCGGCGTGATGGTCGGGCTGGTGCGCAAGCTGTAGCGCTGCGCCGCCCTGGACTGCCTTCGCGCTGCGCGCTCCGGTTCGCCCTCGGGGCGGCCCGCAGGGTGTTTCACGCGCGCTCGACTTCCACCAGGCAGTCGTAGAACGTCGCTGCGCGACCGAGATCGGTGACCGCCTGGCCGGTGACGGCGTTGGCGTTCGCCCCCCCGGGGGCGAGCTTCTTCCACCAGACCGATGGCGCCACGGCGACCCCCGGCCGCGCACGGTCGGTGATTGCGAGCCGAGCGGTGAAGCTGCCGCGGTCGTTGCGCACGCGCACCGTCTCGCCGTCGACCAGCGCGCGGGCCGTCGCGTCGTCGGGGTGGAGGTGGAGGCGCGGCGCGCCTTCCTCGGCGAGGAACGCCGGCAGGTTGGCGAACGACGAGTTCAGGAAGTTGCGCGCCGGCGGCGAAATGAACGCCAGCGGATAGCGGCGGGCGAGCGTCGGGTTGCTCGCCACCGACTCGCGCGGCGGGACGAAGTCGGGCAGCGGATCGTGGCCCTGCGCCGCGAGCGTCGCCGAGTGGAACTCGCAGCGTCCCGACGGCGTCGGGAAGCCGCCTTCGGCGAACGGCGCATAGCGCTCCGGCACCGCCAGCCGCGCGAAGCCGCGGGTGGCAAGCGTTGCCCAGTCGAGGTTCGCGGCGCGCGGGTCGTCGCCGCGGAACGCCTGGCGGGCGAGGTCCTCGTCGCTGTCGCGGAAGCAGTCGTCGGCGAAGCCCATTCGCGCGGCCAGCAGGCGGAATACCTCGGTGTTGGGCATGGCTTCGCCCAGCGGCGCGATCGACGGCAGGTTGAGCTGCACGTGGAGGTGGCCGTAGGAGTGGTGGATGTCGAGCTGCTCGAGCTGTGTGGTGGCCGGCAGCAGGATGTCGGCGTAGTCGGCGGTGTCGGTGCGGAAGATCTCGTGCACGACGCAGAACAGGTCGTCGCGGGCGAAGCCGGCGGCCACCCGGTTGGAGTCGGGCGCGATCGCCACCGGGTTCGAGTTGTAGACGTAGATCGCGGCGACCGGCGGGTCGCGCGTGTCGAGCAGCACGTCGCCCAGCGTGCTCATGTTGAGCGTGCGCGGGTGCCCGGTGATGAGGTCCGGTCGCTCCAGCGCCGCGGTGTCGACCGGGTAGGTCCCCGACGACGACAGCAGCGCGCCGCCGGCGGGATCGCGCCACGCCCCGATGAGCGCCGGCAGGCAGGCGATGGCGCGGACCGCGTTGCCGCCGCCGGCGTGTCGTTGCAGCCCGTAGTTGAGCCGGATCGCCGCCGGGCGGGTCCGCCCGTACTCGCGGGCGAGCTCGACGATCGTCGCTTCGGGCAGGCCGCAGATCGCAGCGGCACGCGACGGCGGGTACTGCGCCGCGCGGGACGCGAGCGCGTCGAAGCCGACGGTGTGGCGGTCGACGTAGTCGCGGTCGACGAATCCATCGGCGATGAGAACCTGCATCATTCCCAGCGCCAGCGCGGCGTCGGTGCCGGGGAGCAGCGCGACGTGCTGGTGGCACTTCTCGGCGGTGGCGCTGCGCCAGGGGTCGATCGCGATGAGCTTCGCGCCCCGGCGCTTGGCTTCCTGCGCCCGTGTCCAGAAGTGGAGGTTCGACGCTATCGGGTTGCTGCCCCAGATCAGGATCAGCCTGCTGTCGGCGAAGCGCCCGACGTCCATGCCGATCGCCGCGCCCACGGTGGCGACCCAGCCGGCCTTGCCCGCCGACGCGCAGATCGTCCGGTCGAGGAGCGACGCGCCGAGGCGGTGGAAGAAACGGCGATCCATCGAACTCGACTGCAACAGGCCCATGGTGCCGGCGTAGGAGTAGGGCAGGATCGCCTGGGGACCGAGCGGCGAAGCGGCGATGGCCCGGAACCGCGCGGCGATGGTGTCGAGCGCTTCGTCCCAGCCGATGCGCTCGAAGCGCCCTTCGCCCTTGCGGCCGACGCGTTTCATCGGATGGAGCACCCGCTGGTCCGAATACGTCCGGTCGAGATAGCGGGCGACCTTGGTGCACAGCACGCCGGCGGTCGGCGGATGGTCGGGCGCGCCGCGGACCTCGACCGCACGTCCGTCCTCGACGGTCACCAGCATCGCGCAGGTGTCGGGGCAGTCGTGCGGACAGGCGCCGCGGACGGTCGTGCGCGCAGCGGGCGTGGCGGTAGGCATGGCGACCGGGATCGTGGATGGAAGCGGCGATTGTACGGCGTCGCAGTTCTGCGCAGCCGGCAGTCGAGCTCCGCGGTCGTGTCGTGCGCGCGTTGTAGCCCACGGGCGTGCCGTCGGGCGGCAGCCGGATGCCGCCTTCCGGCGTCAGCGTCGCGCCGAAGTCGATCGGCTATCCGAAGTCCCCTCGGTCCCGGGAGCAACGCAGAACGCGGCCGGCGATGCCGTTCCCGCCGATGGCATGGTTGCTGCTAGATGGTTGCCGTGAGTCCGCTGCATGTCGCGCCGGACCTGCGGGGAGGCGGCAATGACCTACACGTACTACGACTACCTCGAACTGGCTCCCGGTGCCAGTCTGGCTCGCATCGAGGCGGCCTATGCGCACGTGCTCGAGCGGTTCGGCTACGGCATGACGGACGCGGGTCAGGACATGTCCGGTCTGGTACGCCAGATCCACGCCGCCTACGAGGTTCTGTCGAACCCCGAAAAGCGCGAACTCTACGACGCGGATCTCGAGCGCGCCGCCCGCGCGGCCGACATCGAGCTCAAGGAAGTGCTGGACAAGTCGGTGCCCTGGAACCCGCGCCTGGTCCAGGACGTGCCGGCATCCCTGCAGCACGCGTGCCGGTCGCTTGCGGCCTGACGCACCGAGCCAGTCCGGAGGAACGATGCAAAAGTGCGTGACCTGCAATTTTTACGACCGGCGCAACGCGCGCGGCGTCGACGGCCGCGCCTCGCGCGCGGGGCAGTGCCGGCGCAGCGCGCCGATGCTGAGTCCGCAGACCACCAAGTCGTACCAGATCGAAGGCGTCTGGCCGATGGTGCGCGACGACGACTGGTGCGGCGAGTGGAAGATTCTTCCCCGGCGCCCGGCGATGCCGTCGGCGCACCAGGCTGCCGTCGCCGCCGTGGCGTCGATCACTGCGCTCGTGGCTGCGGCGCCCACCGACGCCTTCGAGCCTGTCGCCGAGTTGCCGACGGTCGCGATGGCCGCCGACTGATCCGCCCGGATCGTCGCGGTTTCCGTGTCGCGGCCGGCCACGCCCGGCGCGCGGCGGGTTGCGGCGGTCGCCGGTGAAAGGGCCGCGGCGCAAAAGCTGCTAGAGTTGCGGCATGGATTGCCGCTGCCGCGCGGTCGCCGCGTGGCGGCCTGCGGATTTCCGCTTCGACCCCGAACTCCCGCGCCTTGCACCTGATCGCCGTCCTGCCGCCTGCCGAGGCGCTGCCGCGGCTGGGCAACGACGGCGCTGCGTGCAGTGGCAGCGGTGCGGCGCGCGCCTGACCGGATGAGCGCCACAGGCCCGTCATCGGCGATGCCGCCTCGCCTCGCTGCCGCGCTCGCCCGCGGCGCGACGGTGGTCACGTCCAACAACCGCCTCGCGCGCCGGCTGGCGACGCTGCACGACGCGGCACAGCAGGCCGTCGGGCTCGGAACGTGGATCGCGGCGCGGATCCTTCCCTGGAACGCGTTCGTCGCCGGCCTGTGGCGCGACGCCGTCGCGACCGGGCACCCGGCCGCCGCACCGCGGCTCCTCTCGCCGGCACAGGCGTCGGTGCTCTGGCGCCGCGTGATCGCTGCCGACTTCGCGGCGGGAGCACCGCTCGCCGACGTGGCCGGCGCGACCGAACTCGCCGTCGAGGCGTGGGAGCGCATGCATGCCTACGGCGCCGGCGGCGAGAGCTGGCGCGGCTGGGATCGGGCGGCGGTGGGCGAGGATTCCGCTGCGTTCGCCCGCTGGGCCGACGGTTTCGCGAAGGCGTTGCGCGACGAGGCCGCGATCGACGCGGCGCGCGCGCTCGACGAGCTCATCCGCACCGCACCGCCGTGGGCCGCGTTCGTTCCCCCGGAGGTCGTGCTGGCCGGCTTCGTCGAGCTCACCCCGCAGCAGCTGCGAGCGTGCGCGGCGCTG
>DATIUK010000057.1:0-3709 GCA_035466885.1 Casimicrobiaceae bacterium | reverse complement strand
CTCGATGTCGAAGAACGGGCCGGACCGGGGCGGCGTCTTGCCTGGCGACTCGGTGCGGGGACGCGCTGCCGGGGCCGCGGCGAGTGGTGCGACGCCGAGCTGCGCGCTGCCCGTCGTGCCGGGTCCGGGCACGCCTCCCCCGCCGGGTGTCTCCGCCATGGCCAGGCTCATGGGCGCGGGCCCGCCGGGCGCCGGCGAATCGGGGGGAGCGCCGCCGGTCGCACCACCGGTGCCCAGCCGGCGCTCGAGCCTTTCGATCAGGCGCCGCGCGGTATCGACCAGGCCGCAGTCGTCCCAGGACACGCGGC
This sequence comes from Casimicrobiaceae bacterium, assembly GCA_035466885.1. Lineage (GTDB taxonomy): Bacteria > Pseudomonadota > Gammaproteobacteria > Burkholderiales > Casimicrobiaceae > CAIWHR01. Next base: position 3,401 of record DATIUK010000057.1, on the reverse strand, counting down.
GATGGGCGTCGCGCTTCGCCAGGTCGCCGACGAAGCGCGCACTGCCCCACCAGTCGACGTAGCGCCGGAGCTGGGCCAGCGTCGAGAGCAGCGGGAACGCGGTGCGCGAAGCGCAGGCGCCGACCAGTTCGTCGATGTGCAGGAGCGCCGCTTCGGCGAAGCGCGCGCGATCCTCGGCCGTGGCGTCCGGCCGGCAGTGCCGAAGCAGCCACAGCTCGGCCAGGCTGCCATGGGCCCAGGCGACTTGCTCCGGATCCCGGTGCCGGCCGTACAAGTCGGCGCAGAACCTGGCGACGATCCATCGCTCGTCGTCGTGATCCTTGCCCAGCACCGCGGCGAGTGACACGACCTGGACGAGCACCCAGTGCAGCGTGGCAACCCGCTGGACCGCCTTGCCCTCGTTGACGAGCAGGCCGCGCGCGGCGCTGTCGTAGTCGAGTGCGGCCTGCTCGAGGAGGTCGAGCGGGTCGCGCCGCGACTGCAGGTCCCGGCCCTGCCGCGACGCGAACGTGAACGCGTACTGCGCGCGGCGCTTCATCGAGCTCGCGCGCAGGCCGATGCACTCGACCCCGTAGCGCCCGCCGAGCGGAAGGCGCCCGACGGCGCGCTCGATCGCCTCGTCCAACCCGGCCAGGGAGTCCCCGTCGCGTCCGCGGACGGCAAGGTCGAAGCGCTGCAGGCCGGCATCGATCGCGCGCCTGGCCTGGAGGTACTTGAGCGTGTCCAGCTGGTCGGCGAGCGCCTGCGGCAGCGCCTCGTAGACGACGAGGCTTGCCCAGTCGTGCCAGACCGACGTGTACCGCGCGTGCAGCTCCGCGCGCAGGCGCTGCAGCAGCACCAGCGGGTGCTCGCCCCACAGCAACCCCTGGTACAGCGCGCCGGCAAGCGGCACCGAACCCTCCTTGCTGAGCGGGAACTGCGACGCGACGACCAGCGGAATGCCGGACTGGTGCAGCGCATGGGCAAAGCTCGCCCCGGGGATCGCGACGGTGCCGACGTTGGCGCTGTCGCAGCTCGCGATCGTGACCACCGACGGGCGATGGATGCGAGCGTCGCCGACGGAGGTCAGCGCACTCGCGAATCGCTCCCCCGAGACGACGTCGGGGCCGCCGTCGGGTCCGCGCAGCACCAGGCCGAACGAGTCGACGGAGGATTCGTACTGGTCGCCGTGCGTCAGCAGGTGGACGTGCGTGTACGCCGCCTTGCGGCACTCGGCCAGCACCTCGGCGAGCGTGGGATTGCACAGGACGGTCAGCAGCGACCCGACCTGCACGCGGGCGCCGCCGGCGGACACCGTGTCATCATCGGCGCCCGGGTACCGGAAGTCCCCGATGGCGGCGAGCAGCGCGTCGCGATGCTCGACGAACGGGACGTCGTCCGGGTCGCCGGACACGAACAGGATCCGCGGCTTCTCCGGCCAGACGACGCCTTCGGGCGACACCGTGCGGATGTTTCGCGTCAGGCAAACGGGCGGCCGGGTCTGGATGGCGAGCCAGCTCTCGGCCGTCGCTTCCGGCCCGATCGGCAGCTTGGCGAGCTCGAACGGCAGGTGGGCGAGTTCCGAGGCGGACAGCGTGAGGCGCAGGTGGATCAGCGTGCCCGGCCGCGAGGGATCGGCCGTCAGCGCCCCCGGCAGTCCGGGCACGGCACCGAGGATGCGCCCCATGTCGCCACCGACCTCGTGCAGCATCGCCAGGCGATCGCCGGCGTCGCCGGTCTCGTAGCGCAGTTCCTTCAGCTTGCGCTCGAACACCGCGTGCTCGTAGGGCACCTTCACCACGCCCGCCCCCGAGTCGCCGCAGATGGCGAGGTACTGCGTCAGCGGCGACAGCAGCTGATTGTGCGGCGGGCCGGGTCGCAGGAACTCGACGTTGACCGACCGCACCTCGATTTCGTCCGCCATCATCGATCCTTCCTCGGCTGGCTGCCGACGTGTGCGGAGGGCGCCGGCGAGCCTCGTCCGCCGACCCAGACCACGTCGGACGGCAGGCGCGCGACGTAGTCGTCGCCCCGCTCCTTCGCGGCGACGTGCACCAGCGAACCCGGCGGCAGCGTGCGCCGGCGATGGCGATTCATCCGCCATGCCTGCCTTCCTGACTTCCGGTCGAAATGCGGCTTCGGCACGTACTCGGCGAGATGCCAGGCCCCCGCCAGGGACTCGTGCGCGGCGGCGCACGGATCGGCCGGCGCAAACCTGCCCGAGCCGTCCTGCCCGAGAAGCCGCCGACGGCGATCGGGGTCGACCAGCAACCCGGCCGCCTGGGCCTCGTCGAGCATCCATTCGAGCGCGATCTTGGCGAGCCCGCTCTCGGCTTCGGGATAGCCGCCGCCGACGTCGCAGTGAACTCCGGGAAACCAGACCTGCTTCAGGTCCTTCGGGCCGTGCTCCGCGTCCGGATTGGTCGACGGCCGCCAGAGGTGGTTGCGGAAGAACGCCCGCCGCTCGTCGATCGCAATGGCGTGGCGCCCGATCTCGATGTCGGGGTTGTCGGCGATGTACGGAAGCTTCAGCGGGTTCTCGATCCAGCCGACCGAACTCACCGTGTCCCACACGCCGACGAAGTGCGGTCGGCACGGCGCGCCTGCCATCGCCTCCCTGAAGGACTCCGCGAGGTCGAAGTACTCGGCCACGTCCTCCTTGCCGCGCGCCCTCGACCGCATGATGCCCCGCATCATCCGGATCGCGTACGGCACCAGCGGCTCGTTGCCCTCGCGGATGAGGCCGACCATGCGCAGCAGCGACGCGACGGCCCGCACCGTGTACGCGCCGCGACTGAACCCGAAGAGGAAGAGCCGGTCGCCCGCGTGGAAGTGGTTCATCAGGAAGACGTAGGCATCACGAATGTCGTGCTCGAGGCCGTAGCCGATCGCCATGCCCAGCGCCTTGGTGACCTTGCGCGCGACGGTCGACAGCGCGCCGGCCGGCTCCATCGTCCCGAGTCCGGGATGGTAGTAGCCGACCTGGACCGCCGGGTCGTGCTGCAGCGCCGAGTACAGCTTGACGACGTTGGTGTTGTGCTTGGCGAACTCGTTGGCCGTTCCATCACAGCAAACCACGACGTTCTTCGGCATGACGGCTCCCCCTCCCCCGCAGCCTCCCGGATGCCCGGAAGGAGAATGACCCCAAGTGCACGGTGCGTGCAAGGCGACGATGCCGTCTCCGCCCCTCAGCCGGGCGCGCCGGCGCGGCACTCACTTGCCGCGCTTGCCGGCGTCGGTCGCGGCAGCCGGCGGATCGCTCTGCGCGCAGGGTCCGACCTTCACCTTGTCCTTGATCCTGTCGTACGCCGCCTTGGGCAGGATCTTCCGGTCGATGAGCTCGGCAGCGTTCTCGTAGCATCGACTCTCACGGTTCTCGATGATTGCCTTGGCGCGTTCCGGAGTGATCCCCTCCAGGGCCA
>DATIUK010000056.1:0-12128 GCA_035466885.1 Casimicrobiaceae bacterium | reverse complement strand
GAGTATCGAGCAGGTTGATCGTGTGCCCGGCGTAGTCGAACTGCATCACCGAGCTCGTCACCGAGATGCCGCGCTGCTTCTCGACCTCCATCCAGTCGGACGTCGCGTGGCGCGCGCTCGTCCTCGCCTTCACCGTGCCGGCGAGCAGGATCGCGCCGCCGAAGAGCAGCAGCTTCTCGGTCAGCGTCGTCTTGCCCGCGTCCGGGTGGGAAATGATCGCGAACGTGCGGCGCCGCGCGACATCCTGCGCGAGGACTTGATCGGGGGTTGTTTCGGTCACTGGACTACCTTCGTGCTGCGCACTCTGGTGTTCGCACTAGGGGGGCGGCCCGGCGGACTCACTGGGGCACCTTCGCGCCGCGTGCTCCCGCATTCGCACTCGGGACCGGCAGGCAGCGAGGGGAACGCCGCCGGCGAACCCGGCTGGCGGCTTTGGAGCGCGATTATACCGGCGATGCGACTCGCCGCTGACCGTGCTCGCCCGTCCGGGCGCCGCGCGTCAGGGCTTGTCGACGCCTTCGGCCCGCCGCGCCGCCGCGTCCTGCACGGCGCCCTCGACGCCCTTCGCCTTGTCCAGCGCCTGGCGCTGCGTCTTGGCGAAGTCGAGACCCTTTTCGTCCTTTGCCGGACAGCCGGCCAGCAGGCAGGCCGCGGCGGCCAGCAGCGCCAGGGTGGCCATGCGATGTGCGCGCTCGTCGGTGGTCATCGCCCTCTCCTCGCGGAACCGCCGCGGCCCACGGCTGCGGCACAGCGGTGATTATCCGGCGGCCGCGACCATTTGGTACGATGGCGTGCCGCTCCGACCGTCGGACGCGTCGGGACGGCGCACCGCGATCGGCGCTGGCGGGACCGGTTGCCCCGTCGCGCCGCCGCCCGGCCGTTGCCGCGCCCCGATCGATCCACGCCCTCCCCCGCCGAACATGGACTTCGCCTTCATCCTCGATCCCCTGCCCAAGCTCAAGGCCTACAAGGACTCGAGCGTGGCCATGATGCGCGCGCTGGCCGCGCGCGGCCACCAGGTGTTCGCGCTCGGGCCGGCGGACCTCTGCTGGGACCGGGGCAGCGTCAAGGCCACCGTCGTGCCGCTCACGCTCCTTCCCTACGCCGCCGACTGGTACCGCGCCGGGGAGCCGCAGGAGCGGACCCTTGCGAGCTTCGCCGCGGTGCTGCAGCGCAAGGACCCGCCGTTCGACATCGAGTATGTGTATGCGACCTATCTGCTCGAGCTCGCCGAGCGCGAAGGCGCGCGCGTCTACAACCGGTCGCGCGCGATCCGCGATCACAACGAGAAGCTCGCCATCGCGCGCTTCGCCGAATTCGTCGCGCCGACGCTGGTGACCCGCGACGCCGGCCGGATCAACGCCTTCGTCGACCACCACCGGGACACGATACTGAAGCCGCTCGACGGCATGGGCGGCGCGTCGGTGTTCCGCGTGCGCGCCGACGACCCCAACCGCAACGTGATCGTCGAGACCGTCGGCCTGCACGGGGAGCGCACGGTGATGGCGCAGCGCTACCTGCCCGAGATCGTCGACGGCGACAAGCGCGTGCTGCTCATCGCCGGCGAGCCGGTGCCCTTCGCGCTGGCGCGGATCCCCAAGGCCGGCGAGACGCGCGGCAACCTCGCCGCGGGGGGGCGGGGCGAGGCGCGGCCGCTGACGGCGCGCGAGCGCGAGATCGCCGCGGCCGTCGGACCGGCGCTGTGGGCCGACGGCCTTCTGGTCGTGGGTCTCGACGTCATCGGCTCCTGCCTCACCGAGGTCAACGTCACCAGCCCCACCTGCTTTGTCGAGATCGCCGAGCAGGCCGGCTTCGACGTTGCCGGGATGTTCGCCGACGCACTGCTCGCGGTCTGCAAGTAGGCGCCCCGGCACCGGCGGCGCGGGGCAAGGCACTGCGAAGCGCGTGCTAACATTGGCCGCGAAGTCGGCCGCGGACGAACCGCCGAGCGCGCTGCCGGACCGGACCACGGGACACGCCTTGATCGGAATCCTCATCGTCGCGCACGACACCCTCGGCGACAGCCTCGCGCGGGCGGTCACGCACGTGCTGGGCACGCGGCCCTTGCAGTTCGAGGTGCTGTCGGTCGCCGCCGGCGACGATCCGCTGCAGCTGCTGCCCGCCGCCCGCGAGCAGGTCGCGCGGCTCGACACCGGCGAAGGCGTGCTGGTGTTCTCGGACATCTACGGCGCGACGCCCTGCAACCTCGCCTGCAAGCTGCTGCAGCCGGGCCGCGTCGAAGGGCTCGCCGGCGTCAACCTGCCGATGCTGGTCCGGGCATTCACCTATCGCAGCAAGGGCATGGAGACGATGATCACCAAGGCCGTGTCCGGCGGCTGCGACGGCGTGCTGCACATCAAGGTGGATCCTGTCTATGCAGCAACGCGAAGTTGAAATCGTCAACAAGCTGGGCCTGCACGCGCGCGCCTCGGCCAAGCTCACCCAGCTGGCCGCCAAGTACGAGTGCGAGGTGTACATGTCGCGCGCGGCGCGGCGCGTCAACGCCAAGAGCATCATGGGCGTGATGATGCTGGCGGCCGGCAAGGGCGCACTGGTGCAGCTCGAGACCGACGGGCCCGACGAGGTCGTGGCGATGGACGCGCTCGTCGCCCTGATCGACGACTGCTTCGGCGAGGGCGGCTGACCGCCGCCCCCCGCCCCGCGCGCCATGGCGAGCTTCGCCCTGCACGGCATCGGGGTCTCCGGCGGCGTCGCCGTCGGCCGGGCGCAGCTCGTCTCGCACGCGACGCTCGAGGTCGCGCACTACGCCATCCCGCCGGCGCGCGTCGACGCCGAGATCGCGCGCTTCAGCCACGCGGTCGCCGAAGTGCGGCGGGAACTCGAGGGCCTGCACGCGACGATGACCGGCGGCGACGCGCCGGCCGAGTTCGGGGCGTTCCTCGACGTCCACTGGATGATCCTCAACGACGCGACGCTCGCGGAGGTGCCCAAGCGGCTGATCGCCGAGCAGCGTTGCAACGCCGAGTGGGCGCTGGCGCAGCAGTTGAACGTCCTGGTGAAGCAGTTCGACGAGATCGAGGATTCCTACCTGCGCGAGCGCAAGGCCGACGTCCGCCAGGTGGTCGAGCGGGTGCTGAAGCGCCTGCTGGGCAAGCCCGGGCTCGCTGCGGCGGCGGGTGCGGAGCACCAGACGATCCTGGTCGCGCACGACCTCTCGCCGGCCGACGTCATCCAGTTCAAGCACCACCGCTTCGGCGCGTTCCTGACCGACCTCGGCGGCGCGACCTCGCACACGGCGATCGTCGCCCGCAGCCTGGCGGTGCCCGCGGTCGTCGCCACGCACAACGCCCGCCAGCTCATCCGCGAGAACGAGCTCTTGATCGTCGACGGCAGCAACAACGTCGTCATCGTCAACCCCGACAAGGCGGTGCTGGCCGAGTACCGGCTGAAGCAGTCGGAACTCGAGCTCGAGAAGGCGAAGCTCAAGCGACTGAAGACCAAGCCGGCGCGCACCATCGACGGCGAGCACGTCGACCTGCACGCCAACATCGAGCTGCCCGAGGACCTGGAGCAGGTGCGCGAGAGCGGCGCGACCGGCATCGGCCTCTTCCGCTCCGAGTTCCTGTTCCTGCACCGGGACGGACTGCCGACCGAGGAGGAGCAGTTCGAGGCCTACCGTGCCGTTGCCGAGGGGATGGCCGGCATGCCCGTCACCATCCGGACTTTCGACCTCGGCGCCGACAAGGACAAGGAAGGGCTGGGCGGGCTGGTTCGCGTCGCGCCCAATCCGGCGCTGGGCCTGCGCGCGATCCGCTTTTGCCTCGCCGAGCCGCGGTTGTTCCAGACCCAGCTGCGCGCGATCCTGCGCGCCTCGCACTACGGCAAGGTGCGGATCCTGATCCCGATGCTGGCGTCGGCCAGCGAGATCGACCAGACGCTGGCGATGATCGCGCAGGCCAAGGAGACGCTGCGCGAGCAGGGCGTGCCCTTCGATTCCGGCGTCGAGGTCGGCGGCATGCTGGAGATCCCCGCGGCGGTGCTGGCGATGGGGTCGTTCCTGGACAAGCTCGACTTCCTGTCCATCGGCACCAACGACCTCATCCAGTACACTCTGGCGATCGACCGCTCCGACGACGCGGTCTCGCACCTCTACGACCCGCTGCATCCGGCGGTGCTGCGTCTCCTGATGATGGCCATCGGTGGCGCCAACAAGGCGGACGTGCCGATCGCCGTGTGCGGCGAAATGGCCGGCGAGCAGCAGTTGACGCGGCTGTGGCTGGGCATGGGCCTGCGCAACTTCTCGATGCACCCGGCGCACATCCCGACGATCAAGCAGCGGGTGCTGACCAGCGAGGCGGGCTCGTTGAAGCCGATCATCGAGCGGATGCGCCGCACCGACGATCCGGTGAAGCTCTCGGGGCTGCTCGAGAAGCTCAACGCCGTCTGAGATGAAACGACCCCCACGCTCACGACGCTCGCTGTCCCCCGAGGGGGTGCAGTCAGTACCCTTCGGGCGGCCGGGCGGGTACTGACATGCCTTCGTTTTCCGCGACCACCGGCGGCGATGCCGCGGCCCCCGGCACCCGGGGTCGCTCGGTCGGTGCGGTCGTCCCCCGGCAGGCGCGGTTCGCCGAACCGCTGCCGCTCGCCTGCGGCCGCTCGCTCGCCGACTACGACCTCGCCTACGAGACCTACGGCGTGCTCAACGCCGAGCGCAGCAACGCGGTGCTCGTCTGCCATGCGTTGAACGCCTCGCACCACGTCGCCGGCTACTACGCCGACGAGCCCGACAACGTCGGCTGGTGGGACAACATGGTGGGCCCGGGCAAGCCGCTCGACACCGACCGCTTTTTCGTCGTCGGCGTCAACAACCTCGGCAGCTGCTTCGGCTCGACGGGCCCAGTGTCGGTGAACCCGGCGACCGGACAGTCCTGGGGCGCCGACTTCCCGCTGGTGACCGTCGAGGACTGGGTCGACGCGCAGGCGCGCCTCGCCGACCGGCTGGGCATCGAGCGCTTCGCGGCGGTGATGGGCGGCAGTCTGGGCGGCATGCAGGCGCTGTGCTGGGCGATTCGCTACCCGCAGCGGATCGGTAACGCGCTGGTGATCGCCGCGGCGCCCAACCTCTCGGCACAGAACATCGCGTTCAACGAGGTTGCCCGGCAGGCGATCCTCACCGACCCCGACTTCCACGGCGGCCACTTCGCGGCTGCGGGGACCAAGCCGCGGCGCGGGTTGCGCGTGGCGCGGATGATCGGGCACATCACGTACCTCTCCGACGAACAGATGGAGGAGAAGTTCGGGCGGGAACTGCGCGAAGGGCTCCGGTTCTCGTTCGCCCCCGAGTTCCAGATCGAGTCCTACCTGCGCCATCAGGGCGAGAAGTTCGCCGAGTACTACGACGCGAACACCTACCTGCGGATCACCAAGGCGCTCGACTACTTCGACCCGGCGCTGGCCACCGGGGGCGACCTCAAGCAGGCCTTGGCGCCGGCGCGCTGCCGTTTCCTGGTCGTCGCCTTCACCACCGACTGGCGCTTTTCGCCGTCGCGCTCGCGTGAAATCGTCCAGGCGCTGGTCGACAACGACCGCGAGGTCGCCTACGCGGAGATCGTCGCGCCCCACGGCCACGACGCGTTCCTGCTCGACAATCCGCAGTACTTGTCGATAGTGAGCGCCTACTTCGATCGTATTGCCGCAACCAGGGGGCCGCGATGAGTGCCGGCTACCAACCCTCGGCCGCGGCGGCGGCCGGACGGGCCGACTTCGCGACGCTGTGCACCTGGATCGCGCCGGGCGCGCGGGTGCTGGACCTGGGCTGCGGCGACGGCAGCCTCCTCGCCTACCTCGCGCGCGAGCGGCAGACGGTGGGCTACGGCATCGAGATCGACGATGCCGGGGTGCTCGCCTGCATCCGGCAGGGGGTCAACGTGCTGCAGAGCGACCTCGAGTCGGGCCTCGCCGGGTTTGCCGACGCGTCGTTCGACTGCGTGATCCTGTCACAGACGCTGCAGGCGATGCGCCACACCGAGGGCATCGTCGCCGAGATGCTGCGGGTCGGGCGCGACGCCATTGTCACCTTCCCCAACTTCGGGCACTGGACGCATCGATTGCAGATCCTGCGCGGCCGGATGCCGGTGTCCTCCGCGCTGCCCTACCAGTGGTACGACACGCCGAACATCCACCTGTGCACGGTCGCCGACTTCGACGTCTTCCTGGGCGAGCGCGGCTGCGCGATCGAGAACCGCGTCGTGCTGGCGGGCGGGCGGGCGGTGACGGTGCTGCCCAACCTGCGCGGCGAGCTCGCGATCTACCGCTTTCGCCGTGCCTGAGCGCGGCGCGGCCCGCTGCCGCCGCTACAATCCGGCATGACCGATCCCCGCGCTGCGGCGGCGCCCGCGCCGCAGCCCCCGACCTGGCGCGACGCGCTCTTCAACCGGCGGATGCTGATCTGCATCTTCACCGGCTTCTCCTCCGGCCTGCCGCTCTACATCCTCATCAACCTGCTGCCGGCGTGGTTGCGCTCGGAAGCCGTGGACCTGAAAGCGATCGGCCTCTTCGCGCTGATCCAGCTCCCCTACACCTGGAAGTTCCTGTGGTCGCCGCTGATGGACCGCTACGGGCTGCCGCTGCTGGGACGCCGGCGCGGATGGATGCTCGCGACGCAACTGCTGCTGCTCGCCTCGATCCCTCTGTTCGGGCACCTCAACCCGCGCCTCGACATCTGGACCATCGCCTACCTCGCCGCGGCGGTGGCGCTGTTCTCGGCCAGCCAGGACATCGTGCTCGACGCCTTCCGGCGGGAGATCCTGCCCGACGTCGAGCTCGGGCTCGGCAACGCCATTCACGTCAACGCCTACCGGATCTCGAGCCTCGTCCCCGGTGCGCTGTCGCTGATCCTCGCCGACCACCTGCCGTGGACGAGCGTGTTCTGGGTCACCGCGCTGTTCATGCTGCCGGGGTTGCTGATGACGCTGGCGGTCGACGAGCCGCGGCTCTCCCGCCACGGGCCGAAGACGCTGAAGGAAGCGGTCGTCGAGCCGTTCCGCGAGTTCATCCGCCGCGGCGGCTGGCGGCAGGCGGGACTCATCCTGCTGTTCATCTTCCTCTACAAGCTCGGCGACAGCATGGCGACCGCGCTGGCGACGCCGTTCTATCTCGACATGGGCTTCACCAAATCCGAGATCGGGATCATCGCCAAGAATGCCGGCCTGTGGGCGAGCGTCGGCGGCGGGATGCTGGGGGGGCTCTGGATGCTGCGGATCGGGATCAACCGGGGCCTGTGGCTGTTCGGCGTCGTCCAGGTGGTGTCGATCCTCGGCTTTGCGTGGCTCGCCTGGGAGGGCCGACCCGACAAGCTGCTGCTCGCCGGCGTCATCGCCTTCGAAGCGCTGGGCGTGGGCCTGGGCACCGCGGCATTCATCGCCTTCATCGCCCGCGCGACCGACCCCCGCTACACGGCGACGCAGTTCGCGCTGTTCACGAGCCTCGCCGCGGTGCCCCGGACCGTCGTCAACGCCTCGACCGGCTGGGTCGTCGAGCAGACCGGGTGGTTCGCGTTCTTCCTGATCTGCACGGCGCTGGCGCTGCCCGGGATGGCACTGCTCTTGCGTGTGGCGCCATGGAACGAGCCGCCGCGACCCTCGACGGCGGCGAAGGGGGACAGCCCATGAACCGGCACCAGTACTTCGCCATCGCCCACCGCGACCACGACTTCTGCAATCCGGTCGCGGCGGCGAAGATCGAGCGCCTGCTCGAACTGCTGCCGCTGGAGGCGCACTCGCGGGCGCTGGACCTGGGTTGCGGCCGCGGCGAGCTCGCGCTGCGGATCATCGAGCGCTTCGGCGCCTCGGTCATCGCCGTCGACCACTCGCCGCACATGCTCGACGCCGCCCGGGAACGCGCCGAGTGGACCGGCGCGTTGGGCAAGCTGCACCTCGACGACGCCGACATCGGCCGCTACGAGGCCGACCCGGAGACCTTCCATCTCACCGTCATGATCGGCGCCGGCGGAATCCCCGGCGGGATGGCCGGCACGCTGGCAAGGCTCAAGGGCTGGACGCGCGGCCCCGGCTACGTCCTCGTCGGCGAGCGGTACTGGCGGCAGAAGCCGGCGGCGGAGTATCTCGCGGTGCTCGAGGCGAGCGAGGGCCAGTACCTCAACCACCGCGGCAACGTCCAGGCGGGGATCGACGCGGGGCTGATCCCCATGCACGCGGTGACCGCGTCGCTGGACGAGTGGGACGAGTACGAGTGGAAGTTCAGCCGCTCGATCGAGGCCTATGCGCGCGAGCAGCCGGCCGACCCGGACGTGCCGGCGATGCTGGAGCGCATGCGGCGTTCGCGCGACGCCTACCTGCGCTGGGGGCGCGACACGCTGGGCTTCGGGGTCTACCTCTTCGCCCGGCCGGCGGTGCGGGCCCGCTGATCAGCCGCCGGCGAGCCCCTCGAGCGCCTCCGACAGCTCCAGCCACTCGGTCTCGAGCCGCGCGAGCTGCCAGGCGAGATCGCCCTGGCGCGCGACTCTCTCCTTCAGCGCCTCGCGATACTCGTCGGCATACGCCACGGGCAGCGACAGCCAGTCCTCGATGTCCTTCTTCTCGCGCGCGAGATCGGCGATCGCCGTCTCGACTTTCCCGAGGCGCTCGGCGAGGGGCCGGCGGCGGGCGTAGCTCTTCTGCCGCGCCTCGGCCTCGGCCCGCTTCTGCGCCCGGCGGTCCGGCGTCGCCTCGGCCCCGCCGGCGACGGGGCCTTCCGCGGCGGCACCCCGGCTGCGCAGCCCCAGAACCCAATCGCGGTAGTCGTCGAGGTCGCCGTCGAACGGCGCCACGCGGCCGTCGGCGACGAGCCACAGCGTGTCGGTGGTGGCGCGCAGCAGGTGGCGGTCGTGCGCGACGACGATCAGCGCGCCGTCGTAGTCCTGCAGCGCCTCGGCCAGCGCCTCGCGCATCTCGATGTCGAGGTGGTTGGTCGGCTCGTCGAGCAGCAGCAGGTTCGGCTTCTCGCGCACCAAAAGCGCGAGCGTGAGGCGTGCCTTCTCGCCGCCCGAGAACCGGCCCACCGGCGCGCTCGCCATGTCGCCGCGGAAGTCGAAGCCGCCCAGGAAGTCGCGCAGCTCCTGCTCGCGGGCCGCCGGGTCGAGGCGCGCGAGGTGCCAGAGCGCCGACTCGTCGGCGCGCAGCTGCTCGACCTGGTGCTGCGCGAAGTAGCCGATGCGCAACCCCTGCGCGGTCAACCGCTCGCCGGAGCGGGGCACGAGCCGGCCGGCGATCGCCTTCAGCAGCGTCGACTTGCCGGCGCCGTTGGGCCCGAGCAGGCCGATCCGCTCGCCGGCGAGGAGGGTCCAGTCGAGGTGGGCGAGTATCGGCGGCGCCGTGTCGTAGCCCAGCGTGACGTGCTCGAGGCGCAAGAGCTGCCGGGCGGCGAGGCCGGCCGGTGCGAACGTGAACTCGAACGGGCTGTCGACGTGGGCGGCGGCGATCCGCTCCATGCGCTCCAGCGCCTTGATCCGGCTCTGCGCCTGCTTGGCCTTGGTCGCCTTGGCCCGGAAGCGGTCGACGAACGACTGCAGGTGCGCGATCTGCCGCTGCTGCTTCGCGTAGCTCGCCTGCTGCAGCGCGAGCTGCGCGGCGCGCTCGCGCTCGAACTGCGAGTAGTTGCCGCCGTAGGTCTTGAGCTTCTGCTGGTCGATGTGGACGATGCCGTTGACGACGCCGTCGAGGAAATCGCGGTCGTGGGTGATGAGCAGCAGCGTGCCCGGGTAGCGGCCCAGCCAGTCCTCGAGCCAGAGCACCGCGTCGAGGTCGAGGTGGTTGGTCGGCTCGTCGAGCAGCAGCAGGTCGGAGCGGCACATCAGCGCCTGGGCGAGGTTCAAGCGCATCCGCCAGCCGCCGGAGAAGCTCGCCACCGGATCGCCGTGCCGCGACGCCGGGAAGCCCAGCCCGGAGAGCAGCGTCGCGGCGCGCGAAGGGGCCGCGTAGCCGCCGATCGCCTCGAAACGATGGTGCAGGTGCGCGAGCGCCTCCCCGCCCGCGTGCGGGTCGGCGTCGTGCGCGGCTTCCGCCGTCGCGAGCTCGCGCTGGATCGAGCGCAACTCGGCATCGCCGTCGAGGACGAACTCGATCGCCGGCAGCGCGCTGTCCGGGGTTTCCTGCCGGACGTGGGCGATCGTCCACGCCGCCGGCAGTTCGACGTTGCCGGCATCGGCGACGAGTTCGCTCCGCAGCAGCGCGAACAGGCTCGACTTGCCGGAGCCGTTGGCGCCGATGAGCCCGACCCGGTGGCCGTCGTGGACAGTCATGCCGGCGCCGTCGAGCAGTCGCTTGGCCCCGCGGGCGAGGACGAGATTGGTGATGCGCAGCATCAGCGGCGGCCGGGTGCCGGGGTGCGCGCGGGCGGTCGTTCGCGCCCGAGCGGGCGGTTCGCGCTCATCGCAGCGCGAAGTCGTAGTCGATGATCAGCGGTGCGTGGTCGCTGAACCGGCGCTGGGTGTAGATCCTGGCCGCTCGCGCGGTTGCCGCGAGTCCCGGGGTCGCGATCTGGTAGTCGATCCGCCAGCCGACGTTCTTCGCCCAGGCCTGGCCGCGGTTCGACCACCAGGTGTACTGCTCCGGCCGCGGGTCGAGGCGGCGGAAAACGTCGACGAAGCCCAGCTCGTCGAAGACGCGGGTGAGCCACGCGCGCTCCTCGGGCAGGAAGCCCGAGTTCTTCTGGTTGCTGCGCCAGTTCTTGAGGTCGATCGGCTGGTGCGCGATGTTCCAGTCGCCGCACAGCAGGACCTCGCGTCCGCTCGCCCGCAGCCGGGCGAGGTGCGGCAGGAAGCCTGCGAGGAAGCGGAACTTGGACGCCTGCCGGTGCGCGCCGGCAGACCCGGAGGGCAGGTAGAGGCAGACGACGGTGAGCCGGGGAAAGTGCGCCTCCAGGTAACGCCCCTCGGCGTCGAACTCGTGCTCGCCGAAGCCGGCGGCGAAGCGGGCCTCGGTTTGCGCATAGATGCCGACGCCGCTGTAGCCCAGGCGGCGCGCCGGGTGGAACGCCGCGTACGACCGGCGGGGTGTGCGCAGCGGCGGCGGAACGTCGTCGACGGTGGCCTTGATCTCCTGCAGGCACACGACGTCCCAGGGGTCGGTGCGGGCGAGCCAGGCGGCGAAGCCTTTCCGCTCCGCCGAGCGGATGCCGTTGACGTTGAGAGTGATCACGCGCATGGGAATGGCGGCGCTGCGCGGGAACGAGCGCGGCCGCTGTCGAAAGCGGCGAGTTTACACGCTGCGGCGAGGGCCTCGCACCGCGGGCGCTATACTTCCAAGTTGATCCGCAGCCGGGATGGCCGATGACCGATTTCCGTCAGCAGTTTCTCGCCTTCGCCCTGGCACGTGACGTGCTGCGGTTCGGGGAGTTCGTCACCAAGGCGGGGCGCAGGACGCCGTATTTCTTCAATGCGGGCCTGTTCAACGACGGCGACGCGCTGCGCCGGCTCGGGCAGTTCTATGCCGAGGCGCTGCTGGCGTCGCGGGTGGCCTGTGACCAGTTGTTCGGACCGGCGTACAAGGGCATCACCCTGGCGGCGGCGACGGCGATCGCCCTGGCCGAAAAAGGGCACAATCTGCCGTTCAGTTATAACCGGAAGGAAGCGAAGGACCACGGGGAGGGCGGCACGATCGTCGGCGCGAAGCTCGCCGGCCGGGTACTGATCGTCGACGACGTCATCACCGACGGCGGCGCCAAGCGCGAGGCGATCGAGCTGATCCGCGCCCAGGGGGCCGAGCCCGCCGGCGTGCTGATCGCCTTCGACCGGATGGAGCGCGGTCGCGGCGAGCTGTCGGCGGTGCAGGAACTCGGGCGCGACTACGGGCTGCCGGTCGTCGCGATCGCGACGCTGGACGACCTGATGCGGTTCATCGCCGCGGAGCCGGCGCTGGCCGGGCGGGTGGCGGACGTAGAGGCTTACCGCGCGGCCTACGGGGCGGCCGGAAGCTGAATGGCGGATTGGATCACGGGCTCCTCAGGGAGCAAGGAGCGCAGGCAAGTGGATCGGCGCAAGCTTGACGGCGAAGGCAGGGCAGGCGACGCGGGGCGGCGGTCGCGCCGGCGCGGCGTCGCGGCGGTCGGCTTCGCGCTCGTCGTCGCCGGCAGCTTCGCCTGGTCGCCGGCGGCCCCCGCGGCGACCT
>DATIUK010000055.1:0-12264 GCA_035466885.1 Casimicrobiaceae bacterium | reverse complement strand
ATCGTCGAAGCGCTGCTCGCCAAGGGCGCGGCGCTGGGTACCGTGCTTTCGTTCATGATGAGCGTGATCGCGCTGTCGCTGCCCGAGATGGTGATCCTGCGCAAAGTACTGAAGCTGCGCCTGATCGCCGTGTTCGCCGGTGTCGTCGCGACCGGCATCCTGCTGGTCGGCTACGTCTTCAACGCGGTCCTGTGATCGAGGAGTGGAAATGAGGGAAGTCAAGGTTCTGGGTACTGGCTGCGCCAACTGCCGGAGCACTGCCGCACTGGTCGAGGACGTCGCCCGCGAGCAGGGCATCGCGATTCATCTCGAAAAGGTCGAGGCGCTGCCGGAGATCGCGCGCTACGGCGTCATGGCGACACCCGGCGTCGTCGTCGACGGCAAGGTCGTCCACGCCGGTGGGGTGCCGCGCCGGGAGAAGATCGCCGAGTGGCTGGCCGCGGACGCCGCGGCGAAACCTGCCGGAGGATGCGGCTGCAAGTGCAGCTGCGGCTAGCCCCGCAGGCGCCGCACCGGCCCTGACTCCGTCGCAGCGGTAGAATGACGGCGGCGGCGGACCCTCGACGCGGGGGCCGCGCGCGCTTCCTCCATTCAGGACCATCCCGCATGAAGCTTCCCCTTCCACGTCTCGCCTGGACGCTCGTCGCGCTGGGAAGCGCAGGCCTCGTCGTCGCGAGCCTCGCGCTCACCGCCTGGCTGGGACTGCACCCGTGCCACCTCTGCATCTTCCAGCGCGTGCTGTTCATGGCGCTCGCCGCGCTGGGCGGACTCGCCGCATGGCGCTGGCAGGGCACGCTCGGCCTCGTTGCCGGTCTTGCCGTCCTGCCGGTGACCGCCGGTGGCATCGCTGCGGCCGGGTACCAGAGCTGGCTGCAGGTGCAACCCGCCGGCTGCGCTTCCTGCGTGGCCAGCGAGCCGACGCTGGTCGAGCAGTTCATCGAGTGGCTGGGCCGCCTGCAGCCCGACCTGTTCCTCGCGAGCGGCTTCTGCGAGAACGCCGAGCTCACCATCTTCGGACTCTCGCTTGCCAACTGGGCGCTGGTGGCTCATGTCGTGATCATGTGCCTCTGCGTATTCGCGCTCAATGCGCGTCGCACTGCAGTTCGGCAGACTGCGGCGGCTGCATAGACGGTGCCCGGACTGCGCTTCACCGCCGCCGAAGTGCGACGATTGGAGGGGCGCCCCGGCAGCGCGCTGCGGCGCACGGTCGTTTGGCTGCTGGTGCTGGGCCCGCTCGCAGGGGCGGCCCACGCGCAGAAGGTTGGCGGCGATGGCGCCGGCCCGCTGATCGCCGCGGCTTCCGACCTGCGCTTCGCGCTGGACGAGCTCGCCGCATCGTTCCGGCGCGACGGCGGCGGACCGGTGCGCATCGTCTACGGCTCGTCAGGCAACTTCCGGCGGCAGATCGCCGAGGGTGCGCCGTTCGAGCTCTTCCTGTCCGCCGACGAGAGCTACGTCCGCGCACTGGAGCGCGAGGGCAGGCTCGCCGACGGGGGCGTCCTCTACGGCATCGGCCGGCTGGCGCTGGTGGTGCCGCCCGGTTCGTCGCTCGCGGTCGACGGCTCACTCGCCGGCGTCGCCGCTGCGGCACGCGATGGTCGGATCCGGCGCTTCGCCATCGCCAATCCCGAGCACGCGCCGTACGGGCGCGCGGCACAGGAGGCGTTGACCGCGGTCGGCGCGTGGGTGACACTGCGGCCCCGACTGGTGCTGGGGGAAAACGTGGCGCAGGCGATGCAGTTCGCGACTTCCGGCTCGACCGACGGCGGCATCGTTGCCTTGTCGCTCGCGTTGGCGCCCGGCGCCCTGGGCACGGCGACGTATGCAGCGGTGCCGGAAGCGCTGCACCGGCCGCTCGCGCAGAGGATGGCGCTGACCCGCCGGGCGAGCCCCGAGGCGCGCGCCTTCTACGAGCACCTGCAGCGCCCGGCGTCGCGGCAGGTGCTGAAGCGCTACGGCTTCGCGCTGCCCGGTGAGTAGCCGCGTCGCCCGTTGCCGCGGCCGTCGCGGCGCGTGCCGCTGACACGCCGGCCCGCCCCGTGGACACCGCCGCGCTCCTGCTGTCGGTCAAGCTCGCCGCCGCAACGGTTCTGATCCTGCTGCCGGCGGGCGTGCTGATCGCCCGCTTTCTCGCCACCCACGAGTTCCCGCTCAAGCCCTTCGTCGAGGCGCTGTTCGCGCTGCCGCTGGTGCTGCCGCCGACGGTGCTGGGCTACTACCTGCTGGTGGCGCTGGGCGCCGACACGCTGCCCGGCCGCTGGTACGAGTGGCTGACCGGGCGCACGCTGGTGTTCACCTTCGACGGTCTGCTGGTGGCGTCGGTGATCTTCAACCTGCCGTTCGCGATCCAGCCGCTGCAGCGCGCATTCGAGGCAATTCCCGAAGACGTCCTGCACGCGGCCGCGTGCTGCGGCCTCACCAGCCCGCAGAGCCTCTGGCGGATCGAGCTGCCGCTGATCGGCGCTGGCCTCCTCACCGCGGGCGTGCTCACCTTCGCGCACACGCTGGGCGAGTTCGGTGTCGTGCTGATGGTCGGCGGCAGCATCCCCGGCGAGACCAAGACGATCGCGATCGCGATCTACGACCGCGTGCAGGGCTTCGACATGACCGGGGCGGGCCTGATGTCGCTGCTGCTGCTCGTGTTCTCGATCGTCGCCATCGGCGTCACCTTCGTTGCGTCGAACCGGCGCCGGCGACATGGACCCGGCGCCTGACGGCCTCGTCGCGCGGCTCGCGCAGGAGCGGCCGATCCCGCTGGCGGCAACGCTCGAGTGCGCCGGCGGCGAGCTGCACGCGCTGGTCGGGCCGTCGGGCAGCGGCAAGTCGACGATCCTGCGTACGCTGGCGGGCATCTACGCCCCGCACGCCGGGACGATCGCGGTCGGCGGCGAGACCTGGCTCGACACCGCGCGCGGCATCGCGGTACCGGCGCGGTTGCGCTCGGTCGGTTTCGTGTTCCAGCACTACGCGCTGTTCCCGCACCTGACCGCGCAGGAGAACGTGATGCAGGCGATGGGCCACCTGCCCTCGGCCGAGCGGCGCGAGCGCGCCCGCCGGTTGCTCGCGCAGACCAACCTGTCGGGCCTCGAAGACCGCCGCCCGGCGCGGCTGTCCGGCGGCCAGCAGCAGCGCGTCGCCGTCGCCCGCGCGCTCGCCCGCGACCCCAAGGTGCTGCTGCTCGACGAGCCCTTCTCGGCCGTCGACCAGGTCACCCGCGAGAAGCTGCACGAGGAGCTCGCGACGCTGCGCCGCGAGCTCCGGATTCCGATCGTGCTGGTGACCCACGCGCTGGACGAGGCGATGGCGCTCGCCGACCGGATGTCGATCCTGCACCGCGGGGCCACGCTGCAGGCCGGCCTGCCGGCGACGCTGCTCGCCCGCCCGGCATCGCCGCTGGTGGCGCGGCTGGTCGGACTGAAGAACATCTTCGAGGCCGAGGTCGTCGGCCACGAGGCCGAGCGCGGCCTGACGCTGATCCGCTGGTCGGGCCAGCTGCTGGAAGCGGTCCATGCACCGCAGTTCGCGGTCGGGTCGCGCGTCGCCTGGAGCATTCCGCCGGCGCGCATCCTGCTGCACCGGCGGGAGCGCCCGTCGCGCGGCGACCACGAGAACCCCGTCGCCGGCACCGTCGTGCGCTGCCTGCGCCTGGGCGAGGCGACGGCGATCGCGCTGTCCGTCGTCGCCGCCGAGCGCAGCGACCTCTACTTCAGCGTGCCCACGCACGTCGCGCAGCGCAACGGCGTCGAGCCCGGCGCGCGGGTGAACGTGTCGTTGCTGGCCGATGGCATCCACCTGATGCCGCCGGCGACCGGAACAGGAGCCGAAGGATGAAATGCATTGCCCTCGCCGGCGGGTCGGCGGTGCGCGACACGCGCCTCGTCGAGGACCTCATCGCCGCGCTCACCATCGACGGCCACACGGTGTCGGCCGTCAAGCGCGCGCCCGACCACTTCGACATCGACCAGCCGGGCAAGTGGTCGCACCTGCGCCGCGAGGCCGGTTGCGGCGAGGTGATGCTGGTCGGCGGCCACCGCTTCGCGCTGCTGCACGAGTTCGGCGCCGCGCCGGTGCCGGCGCTGCCCGCGCTGCTCGCGCACCTCGCTCCGGTCGACATCGTGCTGCTCGAGGGCTTCCGCGACGCGGACGTGCCGACGATCGAGGTCGTGCAGGACGGCGGCAGCCATCCCCCGCGCTGGCCGGCCGATCCGCGGGTCGTGGCGCTGATCGCCGTCGGTCCGGTCGACTCGCCGTTGCCGCGGTTCGCCCCCGACGACGCTGCGGGGCTCGCCGCATTCATCGCAACCCTGTAGCGGCACCGGCCGGGAACCCGTTCGGCCACGGCGAGCCGGCGACGGGTCCTGCCGATGGGCGGGATCGCGGCCGGATCGGCGCCCCGACGATCGCCGCCGCGATCGGCGATAATGGCGGGTTTTCCGCTCCAGGGTTCGCTGCATGGCCAATTCCAAACCCGGCACCTACGACGAGTCGTCGATTCGCGTCCTCAAGGGACTCGAGCCCGTGCGGCTGCGCCCCGGGCAGTTCACGCGCACCGACACCCCGCTGCACATCGTCCAGGAGGCGATCGACAACGCGGTCGACGAGGCGATCGGCGGGCACGCCAAGCTGCTCGCGGTCACGCTGCACGCCGACGGCTCGGCGAGCGTCGTCGACGACGGTCGCGGCATTCCGGTCGGGCCGCACCCGATCGAGAAGACCCCGGTGGTCGAGGCGATCTTCACCATCCTCTACAGTGGCGGCAAGTTCGACAAGACCTCGGGTGCCGCCGCCTACACCTACGCGGGCGGCCTGCACGGCGTCGGCGTGTCGGTGACCAACGCGCTGTCGACGCGCCTCGAGTGCGAGGTCAAGCGCGAGGGCAAGCTGCACCGGATCGTCTTCGCCGGCGGGGACGTCGCCGAGAAGCTCACGGTCAAGGGCAAGGCGACCGGGACCGGCACTGCGGTGCGGATCTGGCCGGATCCGAAGTACTTCGAGACGGCGGTCGTGCCGCCGGACGAGCTCGCGCAGCTGCTGCGCACCAAGGCCGTGCTGCTGCCGGGCCTCAGGGTCACGCTCACCGTCGAGACGACTGCCGGCGGCGAGACGCGCGAGTGGCAGTATCGCGAGGGTCTTGCCGGCTTCCTGGCCGAGCTCGCGCAGGACGAGCCGCCGCTGGTGCCGGTGTTCGCCGGCAAGAACCACGCGACCGAGAGCGACGAGACCTTCGCCGAGGGCGAGGGCGTCGAGTGGGCGTTCAGCTGGTACGAGAACGCCAGGGGCGACGGCGCCGCGTTCGTCAATCTCATCCCGACGCCGCTCGGCGGCACCCACGTCTCGGGGCTGCGCAGCGCCGTGTTCGGCGCGGTCACCGCGTTCATCGACCACCACAGCCTGCTGCCGAAGGGGCTGAAGCTCACCCCGGACGACGTCTGCCGCAACCTGCGCTACGTGGCCTCGGTGCGGATGCTGGACCCGCAGTTCGCGGCGCAGACCAAGGACAAGCTCACCAGCCGCGAAGGCGTGCGGCTGGTCGAGCGGATGATCCGCGATCCGCTGGAGATCTGGCTCAACCAGCACGTCGCCGACGCCAAGGCGATCGCCGATCTCGCCATCCGCCAGGCGCTGGCGCGCACGCGCGCGGCGAAGACGGTCGAGCGCAAGCGTTCGTCGAGCGTGGTGATGCTGCCCGGCAAGCTCGCCGACTGCGAGTCGAGCGACCCCGCCGCGTCCGAGCTCTTCCTGGTCGAGGGCGATAGCGCCGGCGGCAGCGCCAAGATGGCGCGCAACAAGGAGAACCAGGCGATCCTGCCGCTGCGCGGCAAGGGGATGAACGTCTGGGAAAAGGACGCCCAGCAGGCGCTGGAGAACGAGGAGATCCGCGACCTCACCACCGCACTGGGCGTGTCGCCGCACGGTCTCGAGGACATCCTCGACTGGACCCGGCTGCGCTACGGCACCGTGGCGATCATGTCCGACGCCGACGTCGATGGCCAGCACATCCAGACGCTGCTGCTCACGCTCTTCTTCCGCCACTTCCCGCAGTTGATCGCCCGCGGCCACGTCTTCGTCGCCTGCCCGCCGCTGTACCGGATCGACGTCGACGCAGCCGGCAAGAAGCGCGGCGCCAAGAAGCTCTACGCGATGGACCGCGCCGAGCTCCTGTCCTGGGAGGACCGGCTGAAGAAGGAAGGCTACTCGAGCTGGAAGGTCGGCCGCTTCAAGGGCCTGGGCGAGATGGATCCGCCGGAATTGTGGGAGACGACGTTGAACCCCGACACGCGGCGACTGCTGCGCGTCACGCTCGACGAAGGCGACCGTCCCGCGGCGGTCGAGCGCTTCAACCTGCTGATGGCCAAGGCCCGCTCGGGCGCGCGCCGCGAGTGGATGGAACTGCGCGGCAACGAAATCGAGGATGTCTGACATGAAACGACCCCCACGCTCACTCCGTTCGCTGGCCCCCCGAGGGGGGCGGTCAGTACCCTTCGGACGGCCGGGCGGGTACTGACATGGGCGCGACCACTCCCGCCGAACGCGAAGAGCTCGTCCTGCACGACTACGCCGAGAACGCGTACCTGCAGTACGCGATGGCCGTCGTGCGCGACCGCGCGCTGCCGCAGGTCGAGGACGGACAGAAGCCGGTCCAGCGGCGGATCCTGTACACGATGCGGCAGCTCGGGCTCGCCGGCAATGCCAAGCCGGTCAAGTGCGCGCGCATCGTCGGCGAGGTGCTGGGCAAGGTGCACCCGCACGGCGACACGTCGGTCTACGACACGCTGGTGCGCATGGCGCAGGACTTCACGCTGCGCTATCCGCTGATCCACGGCCAGGGCAACTTCGGCTCGCGCGACGGCGACCCGGCTGCCGCGTACCGCTACACCGAGGCGCGGCTCGCCCCGATCGCCGAGCTCCTGCTGTCCGAGCTCGACCAGGGCACCGTCGACTCGATCCCCAACTACGACAACACGACCACCGAGCCCGCGCGGCTGCCGGCGCGGCTGCCGTTCGTGCTGCTCAACGGCTCGATGGGGATCGCCGTCGGCATGGCCTGCGACATCCCTCCGCACAACCTGCGGGAAGTCGCGGCCGCGGCGGCGATCGCCGTCGCCAATCCCGACGCAGGCTTCGACGAGCTGCACGCGGCGCTGCCGGGACCGGACTTCCCCGACGGCGGGCAGGTCATCTCGTCGCCGGGCGACATCGCCGAGGCGTACCGGACGGGCCGCGGCATCCTGCGCGCCCGGGCGCGCTGGCGGATCGAGGAACTCGCGCGCGGCCAGTGGCAGGTCGTCGTCCACGAGCTCCCCTACCAGGTGTCGACCAAACGCGTGCTCGAGGAGCTCGATGCGCTGTCGAACCCGCAGCCGCCGTCCGGCAAGAAGGTGCCCTCGCAGCAGCAGTTGAACCTGAAGCAGGTGGTGCTGAACGTGCTCGAGCGGGCGAGCGACGAGTCCGGGCAGAAGGAGAAGGTCCGGCTGGTGCTGGAACCTCGCACCAGCAAGGTCGACGCCGACGAGATGATGGCCGTGCTGTTCGCGCACACCAGCCTCGAGTCCGGCTTCTCGGTCAACTGCACGCTGCTCGGCCTCGACGGCCGGCCGCAGCAGAAGGGACTGCAGCAGATCCTCGGCGAATGGGCGCGCTTCCGCTTCGACACCGTCACCCGCCGCACCCGGCATCAACTCGAGCGCGCCGAGGCGCGGATCCACGTGCTCGAAGGGCGGCGGATCGCGTTCCTCAACATCGACAAGGTCATCAGGGTGATCCGCGAGGCGGACGACCCCAAGGCCGACCTCATCGCCGCGTTCGGCCTCACCGCAATCCAGGCCGAGGACATCCTCGAAATCCGCCTGCGGCAGCTCGCCCGGCTCGAAGGCATCCGGATCGAGCAGGAGTTGGCCGAGCTCGTCGCCGAGCGGGGCCGGCTCGTGAAGTTGCTGGGCAGCGACAAGGCGCTGCGCAGCCTGATCGTCAGGGAGATCGAGGCGGACGCGGCGAAGTTCGGCGACGCGCGGCGCACGCTGCTCGAGCCGGTCGCCCGCGCGTCGGCGGTGCGCACGGCGATCTCGGTGCCTGACGAGCCGGTAACGATCATCATCTCGAAAAACGGCTGGATCCGGGCGCGCCCGGGGCACGGCGTCGACGTCTCGGCGCTGTCGTTCAAGGCCGGCGACGGCCTCGGCGCGGTCGTCGAGACCCGGACCACGCGACCGGTGGCGATCCTCGACAGCAAGGGCCGCGCGTACGCGATCGATGCCGCCGACGTGCCGGCCGGGCGCGGCGACGGCGTCCCGATCACCTCGCTCGTCGACCTGCAGGACGGCGCCAAGGCGCGCTGCATGCTGTCGGCGCCGGACGATGCGCGCTACCTCTTCGCCAATACCGGCGGCTACGGCTACATCGCGCCCTTCGCGTCGCTGGTCGGCCGCAACCGCGCCGGCAAGGCGTTCATGACGCTGGCGGAAGGCGAGACCGTGCTGCCGCCGGTGCCGCTCGCCGGGCCCGACGACGACCTGTTCGACCCGTCCGGCTTCCTCGCCTGCGCAGCGACCAACGGCAAGCTGCTGTGCTTTCCGCTGGCCGAGGTCAAGGCGCTCGACCGCGGCCGCGGCGTGATGCTGATGCAACTCGACCGCGGGGAGAAGCTCGCCTGGACCGGCATCTACCGCGACGAGCTCAGCTTGCCGGTGATCGCCCGCGGCAAGGCGCAGCGGATGACGCTGAAGGGCGAGGAGCTCGCCAAGCACGTCCTGCACCGCGCCCGCAAGGGAACCCTGCTGCCGAAGAAGGCGACCCCGGCGCGATAGGCCGGCTCCTCCGTGAGGTCCCGCGCGGGTGTGGCGGCGGGGAGGTGCGTGGGCCGGGGGATTGGCGCGATAATGTGCACGGGGCCGCCGGTCGGGGTCCCCGCGCGGCGGGCCTTCTTCCCCGCGCCGACGCCCTCGCGAGTGCCATCATGAGCCACAAACACGAAAACCTGCTCAACGCGATCTTCCACGACCCCATCAACAGCAACATCCCCTGGCGGGAAGTCGAATCGCTGCTCCACCACCTGGGCGCCACGGTCGAATCGCTGTCAGGCACCCGGATCCACATCAAGCTCAACGGCCACGAGGGCACGTTGCACCGGCCGCACCACGGCAGCACGCTGGGGCGCGAGGACGTCAAGCACGTCCGCGAGTTCCTGGCGCACTCGCGGGTGACGCCCTCGCTGTACGCGGCGGCGAACGCCCCGGCGAGCCCGTCGACAAGGCAGAAGTAGGGTCAGAAATCGAGAAGCGCCGGCTTAAGGTAGTGCCCTGCGAGTCCCTACTTTTTGCCGGTGCCCGCAATCTTCTTCTTCGCGTCTTGCCTGCCAAGCTCCTCCTTCGTCAGCTTGACCTTTTTGACTTTTTCGGTCTGGACCTTTTCCTTCTGCACTTTTTCCTTTTTCACTTTTTCCTTCTTCACGACCGGCCCCGCCAGGGCCTCCTTCGCCAGCTTTTTGGCCCGCTTGGCTGCGCCGTCGAGAAGTTTCCTGGTCTTCTGGCGCTGCCGCCTGGCTTTCAACATCGACGCGTGACTCATCTTGACCTCCGGTGGATGAAAGATCGAATTCGCGATTAGTTTGATCCGATTTCTCGTTCTTGGCCAACCGAGCGCATCAAGCCCCACAAGCGGCGGTTGTGCGCCCATCGCAGCAGCGAGATGCCAAGCGGCATCTGGCGACGCGGGCCGGGCTCGGCGCTATCGTAGAGCGGGCGCTCGGGGGTTTCCGCGCTGCTGTGGTTGGTGAGACCGACCCGCGGTCGGTCCCGGAACGATCGCGTCGACCCGGAAGGTCAAAACCGATTCTGCATCGCGTCGGCGAACCGGAGTGGTGCCGTCCCCGGAGCAGAATCGCGAAGCATCAGGTGGACGGGGCGAGCTGCGATTCGACGAAACTGCGCAGCGCCTGCACCTCCCGACTGGACGCCAGATCCACCGTGGGCTTCCCGCCGAGCGCGCGCACCAGATTCTCGAACGCCGCGTCAAACGGCATATCGTGGAAGTCCGTCCACTGCAGCTCGGCGAGGTCATACTCCATCTTGTCGGGAATCTTGCACGCCTGGTACATGACCGGCATGACGCGGTGCGCGTGCTTGGTGGCGACGGCCAGTTCCTTGGATACGTTGTCGGAACCGGCTGATTGCGGAGAGAGGACGAGCAGGAAGGCGTCGCACTCGCGGACCGCCTTGCTGATGGCGGCCTTCCAGATGTCGCCCCCGACGATCGCCTTGACGTCTTCCCAGGTCGTGAAGCCGTAAAGCTCGAGCGCCTGGGTCAGTCGCTCGACGAATTCGCTGTCCTTGCGCGAGTAACTGATGAAGATGTGGCTCATCGGCTCGATGCCGCCTTCCCGCGTGCAAGAACACCGG
Source organism: Casimicrobiaceae bacterium (assembly GCA_035466885.1). GTDB lineage: Bacteria > Pseudomonadota > Gammaproteobacteria > Burkholderiales > Casimicrobiaceae > CAIWHR01. Next base: position 1,870 of record DATIUK010000055.1, on the reverse strand, counting down.
CAGAAGCGCCGCCGGTGGTCCCCGACGGGACAGGCTGAACAGCCGGTGCCAGGGGTCCAGCGGGAGCTTCTCCGACGCTTCGCATGACGGACGCGAACGGTAGCCTGAGCGCCATGTGTCGTCGATGAAGCCGCAGGTCTGTAGGGCTACCCGTTATCCACCATCCAGACGATCGCGTAGAAGACCATCAGGCCGACTCCGACCTTCAACCAGGTCTTGCCCGTGGCCTTCTTCGACAAATTCCGCCTGCGCGTCCGTCGATGCGGCGCACGGGGCGTAACCGGTTGCCCGCCGCGGTGCCGCGCCGGCGCGCCGACATCCTGCAGTCAGGCAGCGACTGCGAAGTCCCGTCGTCCCAGAACCGATCTGCCGGCGAGTGAACGCCGCCGGCGCGACGCCTTTAGACGTCGCGCTCCGGATCGATGTCGTGCTCGCGCCGGCCGTAGTGATCGGTCAGCGCTGCGCCATGGGCAATTTCGTCGTGCGTGCGACGGTCGGGTTGTGCCATGCCCAGTGCCTGGATCTGCGTCTGGAACATCCGGACCCAGAACTCGGCCATCTGCGTCATGGCAACCGTCATCGTCTGCAACGCGACCATCTGCAAATCGAAGACGCTCTTCATCGGTGCATTCATCGCACCCTCCTCGGAATGGCCGCGAGACGACATCAGTGCGACTCGCAGGCGAAACGAGCATACACCCTTGGAACGCTCCGTACCCCCGGGTCAGATCAAGCTTCGCTGCCGCGGGTTGGGGGATAATCGAAGTCGAAGTCCCCCCGGGCGGTCCGGCATGCCCGGCTGCGGGTCGCGGGATACGTGGTGTCGTGCCGATCGACCGTCGCCCCGCTCGAAGCGACCGCCGGACTCCTGGCCGGCACTGCCCTGTCCCGTGCCGCCATCGAAGGGCCCCATGATCCGACCGTTCCACGCCTTCCTCGCCGCCCTGTCGTTGGTATCCGCGACCGCGCCCATGGCACAGACGGCGACCTCCGTCGAGTACTACAACGCGACGCTCGACCATTTCTTCACGAGCAGCCTGCAGGCGGACATCGACGCCCTCGATTCCGGCCGCCTTGCCGGCTGGGCGCGGACGGGGCAGGCGTTCGGCGCCACCGCTGCGGCCGGCCCGGGACTCAATCCTGTCTGCCGGTTCTACATCCCGCCGGACAAGGGCGATTCGCACTTCTTCTCGGCTGCGCCGGACGAGTGCCAGGCGGTGCTGGCCAAAATGGCAAGCGATCCCAACTATGCCGGCTACTTCTACGAAAGCCCCGCTGCCTGGTACACGGCGCTGCCCGATCGGCTGACCGGCACCTGCCCTGCCGGCTCCGTGCCGGTGTGGCGCCTGTGGAACGGGCGCGTCGACTCCAACCACCGCTACACGGCCAACTGGGCGGTGCGCGACCAGATGCTTGCGCTGGGCCACACGCTCGAAGGCTACGGCCCGTCCGGGGCGGGCATGTGCGCACCGGCGCTGGCACCGACCGCGACGCTGGCCGCTGCATCCGGGCGATCCCCGTTCACCGAAGGCTGCGACGGCGCCGCGTCGTCCGGCACCGTCTATGCCGGCGCGGAGGTCGAGCCGATGCTCGCGGTGAATCCGGCCAATCCGGACAACCTCGTCGGTGTCTGGCAGCAGGACCGGTGGTCGAACGGCAGCGCACGGGGCCTCGTCACCGGCGCCTCGCTGGACGGGGGGCGCACCTGGACGCTGGCCGCGGCCGCGTTCTCCCGCTGCACCGGCGGCGACTCCGAGCGCGCGAGCGATCCGTGGGTGACGTTCGCGCCGGACGGCACCGCCTGGCAGATCGCGCTCGCGACCGTCCGCCAGGCGAGCGCGATGCTGGTCAGCCGCTCGGCCGACGGCGG
>DATIUK010000054.1:0-2672 GCA_035466885.1 Casimicrobiaceae bacterium | reverse complement strand
GTTCGACCCCCGGATCCCGGCCAACTGGACGCCGCCGCCCGAACTCGACCGCGCGAGCGTGCTCTGGGCCGCCGACGTCTGGCACAGCATCAAGAAGCACTGGACGCTGGAGTCGCAACGTCTGATCCGCGCCCGGCGCGCGGGCCAGGCAAAACCCTGAGCGCGATGGGCCGCCCCGAGCGCGAACGCCGGAGCGCGCAGCGCGAAGGTGCCCCAGTGAGCCCGAAGGCAGCCCAGCGACCGAACAAGGTAAAATAGGCGATTGTCCGGAAGGGCCCGGGGGGGCGGCGTCGCTCCCCCCGTCGCCGTTTCCCCAACGAGCTTCGGAGCGCATTCCCATCATGTCGGGGGCATTGGCAGGCAAGGTCGCACTGGTGACGGGCGCCGCGCGCGGCATCGGCCGGGCGATCGCCATCAAGCTCGCCACCGAGGGCTGCGACGTCGCCGTCAACTACTACAACAGTGCCGACGACGCCGACGCGCTGGTGGTGCAGCTCCGCGCCCTGGGCCGGCGGGCCGTGGCGATCCAGGGCAGCGTCGGTATTCCCGACAGCGTCGACGAGATTTTCGCCGAGTTCGGCAAGCACTTCGACCGGCTGGACATCGTGGTCAGCAACGCCGCGTCGGGCGTCCTGAAGCCGACCATCGAGATGGGCCTCAAGCACTGGCGCTGGTGCATGGAAACCAACGCGCTGGCGCTGAACCTCCTCGCCCAGCGGGCGCTGCCGCTGATGCCCGCGGGTGGGCGCATCATCGCGATGTCGAGCCTGGGCTCGGAGCGCGCGATGCCCGGCTACGGCTTCGTCGGGGCGTCCAAGGCCGCGCTCGAGGCGCTCGCGCGCTCGCTCGCGCAGGAACTCGGCCCCCGCGGCATCCGCGTCAACGTCGTCTCCGCCGGCGTGGTCGATACCGACGCGCTCGCCTACTTCCCCAACCGCGAAGAGCTGCTCGCCGATTTCGCCCGGCGCACGCCGGCCGGCCCGGTGCTCACGCCGCAGGACGTCGCCGGCGCGGCGTACCTCTTGTGCCTGCCCGAGGCGGCGATGATCAACGGCCACACGCTGGTCGTCGACGGCGGCTTCGCCATTTCCGGATGAGCGGCGCGCTGCCCGACGCCGGCATCGCCGGCAAGATCGCGCTCGTCACCGGCGGCAGCCGCGGGATCGGACGCGCCATCGTCGAACTCCTCGCGACGCAGGGGGCCGACGTCACGTTCTTCTACCAGAGCAACGCGGCGGCCGCCGACGAGGTCGTCGCCGCGGGCGCGGCGGCGGGACTGCAGGTCGCCGCGGCAAAGGTCGACATCCGCGACGCGGCCGCCTGCGCGGCCGCCGTCGAGGCGCTGATCGAACGCTGCGGCCGGATCGACATCCTGGTCAACAACGCCGGGACCATTCGCGACAACCCGCTGATCGCCTTCGAGGACGAAGACGTCGACGCCGTCATCGACACCAACGTCAAGGGCGTGTTCAACGTCACGCGCGCCGTGGCGCCGCACATGGTGTCCCGGCGCGCGGGCCGCATCGTCAACCTGTCGTCGGTCTCCGCTGCCAAGGGGGGCCGCGGGCAAACCAACTACGCGGCCAGCAAGGGCGCGATCGAGGCCTTCACGCGCTCGCTCGCGGTCGAGCTCGCGCCGCGCCGGATCACCGTCAACGCGGTCGCGCCGGGCGTGATCGAGACCGAGATGTCGAAGGAGGTCCGCGAGCTGGCCGGCGACGAGATCACGGCCCGGATCCTGTTGAAACGCTACGGCAAGCCCGAGGAGATTGCCTATGCGGTGTGGTTCCTGGCGTCCGCCTACGCGAGCTACGTGACGGGCCAGGTGTTCAGTATCGATGGCGGCTTCAAAATGGAGTAACACGCATGGCAACGGCAATCACCCAGGACGAAATCAACGCGGTATTCCCGACTGTCGCCGACATGGTGGCCGACGCGCTCGGCTGCGACTTGGCCGAGGTCAAGCCGGACGTGTCGCTGATCGAGGATCTCGGCGCCGAGTCGATCGACTTCCTCGACATGGTGTTCCGGCTCGAGCGTTCGTTCAAGGTCAAGATCCCGCGCGGCAAGATCGTCGAGAACGCCCGCGGCTCGCTGACCGAGGGCGAGTTCGAGCAGAACGGCGTGATCACCGAAGCGGGCATGGCGCAGTTGCGCGCCTACCTGTCGGAAGTCCCGGCGGGACGCTTCAAGACGCCGATGAAGGTCAAGGAAATACCGCGGCTGTTCACGCCCCAGACGTTCTGCAAACTCGTCATCGGCGCGCAGCGGGAAACCAAGGCCGCGGGCTGACCGCCCGCGAGCTCCCCGCGCCGCCGTCGCAGGCGGCGCCGCGCCCGACCCGTCGCCCAGGCATGGCTGATTCCGCCGCCCACTTCGCCGCGTTCTCGTTCGTCGACCGGATCGTCGAGTTCGTTCCCGGGCAGCGGGCGCGGGGCGTCTATGCGGTGCCGGCGGGCATCTCGGCGTTTCCCGCCTGCCTCGTCGCCGAGGCGGTCGGGCAGCTTGCCGCGTGGGTGTCGATGGAGGCCGTCGGCTTCCGCGGACGTCCCGTCGCGGCACTGGCCGGCGAGACGCGCTTCCTGGCGCCGGTGGCCCCCGGCAGCACGCTGACCCTCGCCGCCGATGTCGAGCACTGCGACGACGAGGCGGTGTCCTACGCCGGCTGGGCG
>DATIUK010000053.1:0-10543 GCA_035466885.1 Casimicrobiaceae bacterium | reverse complement strand
TGTCGGTGAAGAGCATCGCGAGGCGGTCGATGCCGATGCCTTCTCCGGCCGTGGGCGGAAGCCCGTACTCGAGGGCGCGGACGTAGTCGGCGTCGAAGTACATCGCCTCCTCGTCGCCTGCCTCGCGCGCGTCGACCTGCGCCTGGAAGCGCGCCGCCTGGTCCCCGGGATCGTTCAGCTCCGAGAAGCCGTTGGCGAGCTCGCGGCCGGTGATGAAGAGCTCGAAGCGGTCGGTCACCGCCGGGTTGGCGTCGTTGGCGCGCGCCAGCGGCGACACGTCGGTCGGGTGCGCGACGATGAACGTGGGCTGCACCAGCTTGTCCTCGGTGGTCGCCTCGAAGAGCTTCAGCTGCAACAGGCCCACGCCGTCGGTCGGGAACACCTCGACGTCGTGCGGGGCCAGCGCGACCTTGAGGTACTCGGGCTTCGCGAGCTCGGCCAGCGGGTGCTGCGGGCAGTACTTGTGGATCGCCTCGGCCATTGTCAGGCGGTCGAAGGGCCGGCCGAGATCGATCGTCGTGCCCTGGTAGGTCACCGTCGCCGAACCGGTCACGCTGATCGCGACCTCGCGGAAAAGCGCCTCGGTGAGGTCCATCAGGTAGTGGTAGTCCTGGTAGGCCTCGTAGAACTCCAGCATCGTGAACTCCGGGTTGTGCCGGGTCGAGATGCCCTCGTTGCGGAAGTTGCGATTGACCTCGAACACCTTCTCCAGCCCGCCGACGACGAGCTTCTTGAGATAGAGTTCGGGCGCGATGCGCAGGAAGAGCTGCATGTCGAGCGCGTTGTGGTGGGTGACGAACGGCCGCGCCGCGGCACCGCCCGGGATCGGGTGCATCATCGGCGTCTCGACTTCGAGGTAGCCGCGGGCGACGAAGAACTCGCGGATCGCCTGGACGGTCTTCGACCGGGCGACGAACACCCGCCGCGAGTCCGGGTTGGTGATGAGGTCGACGTAGCGCTGGCGGTAGCGCTGCTCCTGGTCGGTCATGCCGTGGAACTTCTCGGGCAGCGGCCGCAGCGACTTCGCGAGCAACCGGATCGACGCCACCTTGATCGAGAGCTCGCCGGTCTTGGTCTTGAACAGCGTGCCGGTCGCGCCGACGATGTCGCCCAAGTCCCAGCGCTTGAAGGCGTCGAGCGCCTCGGCGCCGACGGCGTCCATCGTCACGTAGAGCTGGATGCGACCCGACATGTCCTGCAGCGTCGCGAAGCAGGCCTTGCCCATCACCCGCTTCAGCATCATCCGGCCGGCGACCGCGGCGCGAAAACCCGCCGGTTCCAGCTCCTCGTTGCCCTTGCCGCCGTGCGCCGCGTGCAGGTCGGCCGCGAGCGCGTCGCGGCGGAAGTCGTTGGGGAACGCCTGGCCGCCGCCGCGCAGGGCGGCGAGCTTCGCCCGCCGTTCGGCGACGATCTGGTTTTCGTCGGTGGCGGCAGACGCGGCGGAGGCGACGGATTCGGGTGTGCTCATGGCGAAGGTCCGGGGTCAGGGCTGGCGGGCGGCCGCCAGCGACGAGAGAAGGGAGGAAAGATCGAGCTCACCGAAGTCGGTCGCCCGCGCGATCACGTGGTCGGGCGCGCCGAGCTCGTCGGCCGGCAGCGTGGTCGCGATCGCGACGGCGCGCATGCCGGCCCGGCGCGCCGCCTCGATCCCGTGCGGCGCGTCCTCGAACACGAGGCACTCGGCGGGGTCGACGCCCATCCGCTGCGCGGCGAGGAGAAAGAGGTCGGGGTGCGGCTTGCCGCGGGTGACGTCGTGCGCGCCGACGACGGCGTCGAAGAAACCGTGGCGGTCGAGGTGGCCGAGCACGAACGCGATGTTGTCGGCGTCGCCGGCAGTCGCGCAGGCGACCTTGACGCCCGCCGCGCGGGCCGCGTCGGCGAAGGCGCGGAAACCGCGCACTTCACGGAACTCGGGGCCGAACATCGCGCGGTAGATCGCCTCCTTGCGCTCGACGAGCGCGCGGAGCTCGGGCTCGGGGAGATCGCCGAAGCAGACGCGCATCACCTCGACGCCGGTGAGGCCCGTCGTCCGGTGAAAGAAGTCCGGTCCGGGCGGCGGGACGCACGCCTCGCGGGCGAACGCCTCCCACGAGCGCGCGTGCCACGGCATCGAGTCGACCATCGTGCCGTCCATGTCGAAGAGGAAAGCCGGCACGGAAAGTACCTAGGGCCTGTTAACGCTATGGGAGGACTCGCGCCGAGTGCGGGCAGGCCGCAGGGCAAGGCGCGAACGAGGACGTGTGCTCGATGCACACGACGAGCGAGCAACGCCGCCCTGCGGCCTGCCCGCACCCGGCCCGGAGGGTGATCTCGACCAAAGGGCGCCCGCGGCGTTGCAAATGCTCGCCGTAGTCGGCACTACGCCTGCGCTTTGCGCCTTGCGGGCGCCCTTGGGTCGAGTCACGCGAATCCTCCCATAGCGCTAACAGGCCCTAGACGCCCTGCTTGAGGCTCGCGGCGATGAAATCGTCGAGATCGCCGTCGAGAATCGCCTGGGTGTTGCCCACCTCGTAGTTGGTGCGCAGGTCCTTGATTCGCGACTGGTCGAGGACGTAGGAGCGGATCTGGTGGCCCCAGCCGATGTCGGTCTTGCTGTCCTCGAGCTTCTGCTGCTCCTCCTGCCGCTTGCGCAGCTCGTGCTCGTAGAGCCGCGACTTCAGCATCGCCATCGCCTCGGCCCGATTGCGATGCTGCGAGCGGTCGTTCTGGCACTGGACAACGATGTTGGTCGGCAGGTGGGTGATGCGCACCGCCGAGTCGGTCTTGTTGATGTGCTGGCCGCCGGCGCCGGAGGCGCGGAAGGTGTCGACGCGCAGGTCCGCCGGGTTGATGTCGACCACGATCGAGTCGTCGACCTCGGGATAGACGAAGACGCTGGCGAACGACGTGTGCCGGCGGGCGTTGGAGTCGAAGGGGCTCTTCCTCACCAGCCGGTGGACGCCAACCTCGGTGCGCAGGTACCCGTAGGCGTAGTCGCCGGTCACCTTGACCGACGCGCTCTTGATGCCCGCGACGTCGCCGGGGGTTTCCTCGAGCAGCTCGGTCGTGTAGCCGCGGCGCTCGCAATAGCGGAGGTACATCCGCAGCAGCATCGCCGCCCAGTCCTGCGCCTCGGTGCCGCCCGACCCCGCCTGGATGTCGATGAAGCACGGCGCGGGGTCCATCGGATTGCTGAACATGCGCCGGAACTCGAGCCCGGCCACGCCCTTCTCGATGCCGGTCACGTCGGCGGCAACCGCGAGCAGCGTCGGGTCGTCGTCGTCGGCGCGGGCGAGCTCGAAGAGCTCCGCGCTGTCGCGCAGCGCCGTGTCGAGGGTCGTCAGCGTGCCGACGACGCCGTCGAGCGACTTCTTCTCCTTGCCGAGGTCCTGTGCGCGCTGCTGATCGTCCCAGATCTTCGGGTCCTCGAGCTCGCGGTTGACCTCGGCGAGCCGGTTCGCCTTCACATCGAAGTCAAAGATACCTCCGCAGATCCGCGGTGCGCTCCCGCAGGTTGGCGAGCTTGCCGGCGATCTGGTTGAGTTGTTCGGCTTCCATGGCGTTACCCCGTTCTGGGCAAACGGAAATTATACCGTATCAAGACCTTACGCCGATGCCCCGGGGGCCGGCCGGTGTCGGAACTTCGTGCCCAACCCGGGGTCTTTCGCCTATCATTGCCGGACCTTTTTCTGCCCGCCGCGCACGGCGCGGCCCCACCGGAGTCCCCGATGCCCACTTTCTTCGTCAACGGCGAGCGCGTCGACGTGAGCCCGAACGTTCCCGGCGACACGCCGCTGCTGTGGATCCTGCGCGACAGCCTGGACCTCACCGGCACCAAATACGGCTGCGGCATGGCGCTCTGCGGCGCCTGCACCGTCTACGTCGACGGCCAGCCGCAGCGCTCGTGCCAGGTGACGCTGGGCGCGCTGAAGACAGGCGCCGACATCACGACCATCGAGGGCCTCAAGAGCCGCGAGGGGCGCGCCGTGCAGGCGGCCTGGGAAAAGCTCGACGTTCCGCAGTGCGGCTACTGCCAGAGCGGCCAGGTGATGGCGGCCACTGCGCTGCTGGCGAAAAACAGGAAGCCCACCGATGCCGACATCGACGCGGCGATGAGCGGCATCCTCTGCCGCTGCGCCACCTATCAACGCATCCGCTCCGCGATCAAGGAAGCGGCGAAGACGCTCGCCTGACGGAGACGCCGATGACCAACCCCACACTGATCAACGCGAGCCGCCGCGATTTCCTCGCCGGCGGCACCGGGCTGCTGCCGGGCCTCTACCTGCCCGACGCCGCGGCCCAGGCCGGCGGTCCGGCGCGCGCCGTTGCCGCCGCGTCCGCCGGGGTCGCGTTCGAGCCGAACGCCTTCGTGCGCATCGGCAGCGACAACACCGTCACCGTCATCGCCAAGCACCTGGAGATGGGCCAGGGCGTCTACACCGGCCTCGCAACCATCGTCGCCGACGAGCTCGACGCCGCGTGGAGCCAGGTGCGGGTCGAGGGCGCGCCGGCCGACGCCAGCCGCTTCAACAACACGTTCTGGGGCCCGATGCAGGGCACCGGCGGCTCGACGTCGATCGCCAACTCCTGGGACCAGCTGAGGAGCGCCGGCGCCGCCGCCCGCGCGATGCTGGTGTCCGCCGCCGCCAAACAGTGGAGCGTCGCGCCGACGACGATCGCCGTGAGGAGCGGCGTGGTCACTGCCGGCAACCGGAGGGCAACCTTCGGCGAGCTCGCCGCGGCCGCCGGACGCGAGCCGGTGCCCACCGAGATCAAGCTCAAGGACCCGAAGGACTTCGTGTTCATCGGCAAGCACGTGCCGCGCAAGGACACGAAGGCGAAGAGCGACGGCAGCGCCAGGTACACCGCCGACCTGAAGCTTCCCGACATGCTGACCGCGGTCGTCGCGCGCCCGCCGCGCTTCGGCGCGCGCGTCAAGGACTTCGACCCGCAGAGCGCGTCGCTGCCCGGTGTCCGCTACGTCGTCGAGGTGCCCAACGGCGTTGCGATCGTCGCCACCAGCTTCTGGGCCGCCAAGCGCGGCCGCGACGCACTGAAGATCGAGTGGGACGATGCCCTGGCGCTCAAGTCGTCCTCGTCCGACATCCTCGCCGAGTACAAGCGCCTCGCCGCCACGCCGGGGGCCCTCGCCCGCAGCGATGGCGACGCGGCCAAGGCGATGGCGTCTGCGGCAAAGACCGTCGAGGCGGCGTTCGAGTTCCCGTACCTCGCGCACGCGGCGATGGAGCCGATGGACTGCGTGATCAAGCTGTCCGCGACCAGTTGCGAGGTCTGGAACGGCGAGCAGTTCCAGACCGGCGACCAGGCCACCGTCGCGCGGGTGCTGGGGTTGAAGCCCGAGGACGTGAAGATCAACATGCTCTACGCGGGCGGCAGCTTCGGCCGCCGTGCGAACCCGGCCGGCGACTACCTGGTCGAAGCCGCCTCGATCGTCAAGGCACTGGCCGGTGCCGGCAAGCGCGACGTCCCGATCAAGCTCGTGTGGACGCGCGAGGACGACATGAAGGCGGGTTATTACCGCCCCGCCTACTACCACGCGCTGAAGGCCGGGCTCGACGCCGGCGGCAATATCGTCGCCTGGCAGCACCGGATCGTCGGCCAGTCGATCGTCAAGGGCACGTCGTTCGAGGCGCCCATGACCAAGAACGGCGTCGACTACACCTCGGTCGAGGGCGCGTCGAACCTCCCCTACGACATCCCCAATCTCGCCGTCGACCTGCACTCGCCGGTCGTCGGCGTGCCGGTGCTGTGGTGGCGCTCGGTCGGCTCGACGCACACCGCCTACTCGACCGAGACGTTCATCGACGAGCTCGCGCAGGCGGCCGGCAAGGACCCGGTCGCATTTCGCCGCGCGCTCCTCGCCAAACACCCGCGCCATCTCGGCGTTCTCGACCTCGCGGCGCGCGAAGCCGGCTGGGGAACCCCGCTCGCCCCGGGCCGGGCGGGCGAGAAGCGCGGCCGCGGCGTGGCCGTCCACGAGTCGTTCAATTCCTATGTCGCGCAGGTCGTCGAGGTCACCGTCAAAGCCGACAAGTCGTTCACCGTCGATCGCGTGGTCTGCGCGGTCGACTGCGGCATCGCGGTCAATCCCGACAACGTCCGGGCGCAGATGGAAGGCGGCATCGGTTTCGGCCTCTCTGCGGCGCTGTACGGGGCGATCACGATCAGGAACGGGGCGGTCGAGCAGTCGAACTTCCACGACTACCCGGTGCTGCGGATCGACGCGATGCCCAAGGTCGAGGTCCACATCGTCCCGTCGACCACCAAGCCCACCGGCGTCGGCGAGCCGGGAACGCCGGTGATCGCCCCGGCGCTCGCCAACGCGCTCGCCGCCGCCACCGGGCAGCGCCTGCGCAACCTGCCGTTGAAGCTCGCCTGAACGGGGCGTTCGGCGCGCCGCGAGCCAAGGCTCCGCGGCGCGGCCGCGCTGCCCGATGCTACGACCGCCACGTCCCGCCCGAAACCCGCCGTTGCACACGCCACCCGACTTCCGTCCCGCCCACGCCGCGCCGGGTGCGTTGCCGCCCGACGCCTACGCCTTTGCCTTCCGGGACGGCAACCTCATCGTCGGCGGCGAGGCCGACGCGCCGACGGTCCCGCGCCTCGGCGATCTGTCGGCCGCGGGCGTCGTCGGGACCATCCACTATCTGGGCGAGCTCGGAGGCACCGCCTGCCTTGCGATCACCCTCGCCGACGACGCGGCCGAGCCGCAGGGGCTCGCCGGGCACGGCCTGCGCTCGCTGTTCTTCAAGCTGCCCGAACCGCTGCTGGCGCTCGCCGGTCGCGCGTTCCAGATCGTCGAGTGGGACCGGACGCACCGCTACTGCGGGCGCTGCGCCACGCCGACCCGCGACAAGCCGGACGAGCGGGCGCGCGAGTGCCCGCGCTGCGGGCTCGTCGCCTACCCGCGGGTCGCCCCCGCGATGATGGCGCTCGTCACCCGCGACCGCGAGCTGCTGCTCGCCCGCGCGCCCCGTTTTCCGCCGGGGATGTACAGCGCGCTCGCGGGCTTCGTCGAACCCGGGGAGACGATCGAGGACTGCGTGCGCCGCGAGGTGCGCGAGGAAGTCGGCATCGAGGTCCGCGCGCCTGCGTACTTCGGCAGCCAGCCGTGGGCGTTCCCGCACTCGCTGATGATCGCCTACACCGCGGAGTACGCGGGCGGTGCGCTGCAGCCCGATCCGGCGGAGATCGAGGACGCCCGGTGGTTCGCGCTCGATCGGCTGCCGATGCTGCCGACGCCGGTGTCGATCGCGCGGCGGCTGATCGACGCGACGGTGGCGCGGCTGCGCGCCTGACGCCTCGCCTCCTGCGGCGGGCTGCTAGAATGGCGCCCGCCCCGCCCGCCGAACGGCGAAACTCACGTGTCGAACCCGATGCCGCGCCTGCCCCACCTCCTTCTGCCGCTGCTGCTGCTCGGCGCGCCGCTCGCGCCGGCGCAGGTGGCCCCGCCCCCATCGGCGCCGACGCCGGCGCCTGACGTACGCGAACTGTCGTCTGCCGAGCGCACCGCCTATGCCAAGTCGCTCGCCGAGGCGAGCCAGCTGATCAAGGAACGGCGCTACGCCGACGCAATCGCCAAGCTCGACGCGCTGCTGAAGGACCGGCCGCGGGAGCCGCAGGCGCGCTTCCTGCGCGCGATCGCCGAGTCCGACCAGGGGCGCACCGACGAGGCGATGGCGGCGCTGTCCGGCCTCGTCGCCGACTTCCCGGAACTGCCGGAACCGTGGAACAACCTGGCCGTGATGTACGCGCAGAAGGGCGATTACGAGAGTGCACGGGTCGCGCTCGAGTCCGCGATTCGCGTTGCGCCGCGCTGGTCGGTCGCCCAGGAAAATCTCGGCGACGTCTATGCGCGCCTCGCCGCCGCCGCGTACGACAACGCGGTGCGCGGCGACCGCGACAACAAGACCGCCGGCGCGAAGCTCGCCACCATCCGTGAGATGTTCTCGACCGTGACCCCCCCGGCCAGGTGACGCGGCGTGGCGCGGCCGGCAGTCACGCCGCCGGCCGCGGCACGTCATCGGGCCCGTAGTCCGCACGCCTTCCGATCCACCCCACCAAGGAGCTTCTGACATGCTGCACCGTCTTCTCGCCGCGCTGGCGGCCCTGGCGTTCGGCGCCTTCGCGCAGGCGGCACTCGCCGCCAACCCGCAGGTCGAGTTCGACACCACCGCGGGCAAGATCCGCATCGAGCTCTACCCCGAGGCCGCGCCCAAGACCGTCGCCAACTTCCTCGACTACGTCAAGGCGAAGCACTACGATGGCACGCAGTTCCACCGCGTGATCGACGGCTTCATGATCCAGGGCGGCGGCTTCGCCGGCGACTTCAGCGAAAAGCCGACCCGGCCGCCGGTCGTCAACGAGGCCGAGATGGCGAGCAAGGCCGGCGTGGTCAACGCCGTCGGAACGATATCGATGGCGCGCACCAGCGACCCCCATTCGGCCACCGCCCAGTTCTTCATCAACGTCGCCGACAACAGCCGTCTCAATTACCGTTCCCCGGACCCGCAGGGCATCGGTTACACGGCGTTCGGCAAGGTCGTCGCCGGCATGGACGTCGTGACCAGGATCGCGAAGGCGCCCAAGGGCAGCGGCAAGCCGGTCCCGCCGGGAACGCGCCTCGACCCGCGCGACGTGCCGACCGAACCCGTCATCATCAACAAGGCCTTCGTGATCGAAGCCAAATAGGAAAAGCCATGATCGTCCTCCACACCAGCCACGGCGCCATCACCCTCGAACTCGACGCCGAGAACGCGCCCAAGACCGTCGAGAACTTCGTCCAGTACGTCCGCGACGGCCACTACGACAACACGGTCTTCCACCGGGTGATCCCGGGCTTCATGATCCAGGGCGGCGGCATGGAGCCCGGGATGAAGCAGAAGCGCACGCGCGCGCAGATCGCCAACGAAGCCGGCAACGGACTCAAGAACAAGCGCTACACGGTCGCGATGGCGCGCACCAACGAGCCGCATTCGGCCACTGCGCAGTTCTTCATCAACATCGCCGACAACGACTTCCTCGACCACAAGGGTCCGAGTCCGCAGGGCTGGGGCTACTGCGTGTTCGGCAAGGTCACTGCCGGCCAGGATGTGGTCGACCGCATCGCCGCGGTCGCCACCGGCGACAGCGGCTTCCACCAGAACGTGCCGACCGAGGACGTCGTCATCCAGCGCGCCGAGGAAAAGGCCTGACGCGCGGGCCGGGCGCGGCCGCGGGGCGATGAAGCCGACGCTGTTCATCTCCGACCTGCACCTGTCGGCGGCGCGACCGGCGATGGTCGACGCGTTCGAGCGCTTCTGCGCGGGCCAGGCGCGCGAGGCGACCGAGTTGTATGTGCTGGGCGACCTCTTCGACACCTGGGCCGGCGACGAGCAGCTGTCCGACCCGATGGCCGCGGGCGTCGCCGCAGCACTGGCCGGGGTCGCCGCGGCGGGCACGGCGGTCGCCGTGATGCGCGGCAACCGCGACCTCCTGCTCGGCGAGCGGTTCGCCGCGGCCTCCGGTGCGAGGCTACTCCCGGACGCGATCGTCGCCGACGTCGCCGGGACCCGGACGCTGCTCCTGCACGGGGACACGCTGTGCACCGACGACGCCGGGTACCAGCGCTACCGGGCGCGCGTCCACGATCCGGTGCTGCAGCGGCGCTTCCTCGCGCTGCCCTGGGTGATCCGTCGCGCGATCGTCGCCGGCATCCGCAGCCGCAGCCGCCGGACGACCCCGCGCAAGCCCGCGAACATCATGGACGTCAACGCGGGCGCAGTCGCGGCGGCTTTCGCCGAGCACGGCGTCGCGCGGATGATCCACGGCCACACGCACCGGCCGGCGCGGCACGAGCTCGTTGTCGGCGGCGCGCCCGCGCTGCGCTGGGTGCTCCCCGACTGGTACGAAGCGGGCGGCTACCTCGCCGTCGACGCGGCGGGGGCCGAGTTCGGGCGCATCGCCTGACCGCGCGCGCCGCGGTGCGCGACCGGCGTCAGAGGCTGAGAGTTTTTCGGGCGTGCCCGAGCAGCGCGCCAGAAGGCGTCCGATCGAGGCGCAAAGCGCAGCCATAGCTCGGGCTATGGCGAGCATTTGCAACGACGAGCGGGCGTCTTCTGGCGTGATGAGCGGGCATGTCTGAAAGACTCTCAGCCTCTCAGCCGGCGAGCGCCTGGGCGAAATCGGCGACGAGGTCTGCGGTGTCCTCGATCCCGATGGAGACGCGGATCAGCGAGTCGGCGATGCCCATCTCCGCCCGGCGCTCGGGCCCCATCTCCCAGAAAATCGTGTGCGCGACGGGAATCGCCAGCGTGCGGTTGTCGCCGAGGTTCGACGACGAGATGACGATCGCCAGGCGGTTCAGCACGTCGAAGCAGTCGACGCCGTCGACGAGTTCGAACGAGAACAGCCCGGAGAAGCCGCGGAACAGCGCCTTCGCCCGCGCGTGCTGCGGATGCGCCGGCAGCCCGGGGTAGTGGACCGCGCGCACCTTCGGGTGCCGCGCCAGGAACTCGGCGACCGCCTGTGCGTTGGCGCAGGTGCGCTCCATCCGCAGCGCGAG
>DATIUK010000052.1:0-5103 GCA_035466885.1 Casimicrobiaceae bacterium | reverse complement strand
CCGCCGCCAGGTGGTGCTCACCGGAGACCGGATCAACGACGCTCAGCCGGGGTTCGACCAGCGCAGCAACGAGCCGGCGGTGCACGTGAACCTCGACGGCACGGGCGCCCGGATCTTCAAGGAGGTGACGCGCGAGAACGTCGGCAAGCGGATGGCGATCGTGCTCGTCGAGAAGGGCAAGGCCGAAGTCATCACCGCACCGGTGATCCGCGAGGAGATCGGCGGCGGGCGCGTCCAGATCAGCGGCCGGATGAACACCCGCGAGGCCAACGACATCGCGCTCCTGATGCGCGCCGGCGCGCTGGCCGCGCCGATGGAGATCGTCGAGGAACGCACCGTCGGCCCGTCGCTCGGCAAGGAGAACATCGACAAGGGCTTCGCCTCGGTCACCTACGGCTTCATCGTGCTGGCGCTGTTCATGTGCGTCTATTACATGCTGATGGGCGTGATCTCGACCGTCGCGCTGTCGATCAACCTGCTGCTGCTGGTGTCGATCCTGTCGATGCTGCAGGCGACCCTCACGCTGCCCGGCATCGCCGCCATCGCGCTGACGCTGGGCATGGCGATCGACGCCAACGTGCTGATCAACGAGCGGATCCGCGAGGAGCTGCGCTGGGGCGCGACGCCGCACGCGGCGATCCAGGCCGGCTACGAGCGGGCCTGGGGCACGATCCTCGACTCCAACGTCACGACGCTGATCGCCGGTGTCGCGCTGTTCATCTTCGGCTCGGGGCCGGTGCGCGGCTTCGCGGTCGTCCACTGCCTGGGCATCATGACCT
Source organism: Casimicrobiaceae bacterium (assembly GCA_035466885.1). Lineage (GTDB taxonomy): Bacteria > Pseudomonadota > Gammaproteobacteria > Burkholderiales > Casimicrobiaceae > CAIWHR01. The sequence continues at coordinate 4,324 of DATIUK010000052.1, read as the reverse complement.
CGATGTTCTCGGCGGTGTTCGTCTCGCGCGGCATCGTCAACCTCATCTACGGCGGCCGCAAGAAGCTCGAGAAGATCTCGATCGGCCAGATCTGGCGGCCGGCCGCGGCAGCGACTCCGTCGGGCACGCCCGCCGCCAGGCCGTGACCGGCACGCCGCCTCCCTGAACCAACGCACCGGGCAGACAGGACAACATGGAATTCTTCCGCTTCAAGCGCGACATCCCGTTCATGCGGTACGCGCTCGTCTTCAACGTGATCTCCGCGGTCACGTTCGTGCTGGCGGTGTTCTTCCTCGCCACCCGCGGCCTCAACCTGGGCGTCGACTTCCGCGGCGGCACGGTGATCGAGGTGACCTACTCGCACGCGGTCGACTTCAACCGCCTCCGGGGGGCGATCGACAAGTTGAGCCTCGGCGAGTACTCGGCGCAGTCGTTCGGCGCGTCCAACACCGCGCTCATCCGCCTGCCGCTCAAGGAGGGGATCTCCAGCGCCAAGCTGTCCGAGCAGGTGATGACCACGCTGAAGGCCGACGACCCGTCGGCCACGCAGCAGCGCGTCGAGTTCGTCGGCCCGCAGGTGGGCCGGGAGCTCTTCGAGAACGGCGCGCTCGCGCTGCTGCTGGTGTCGGCCGGCATCGTCGGCTACCTGGCGATGCGCTTCGAGTGGCGCTTCGCCGTCGCGGCGATCATCGCCAACCTGCACGACATCGTCATCATCCTGGGCTTCTTCGCGCTGTTCCAGTGGGAGTTCTCGCTTCCCGTTCTGGCGGCGATCCTCGCTGTGCTGGGCTACTCGGTGAACGAGTCGGTCGTCGTCGCCGACCGGATCCGCGAGAACTTCCGCAAGATGCGCAAGGCGTCGGTGACGCACGTGATCGACAACGCGATCACGAGCACGATGTCGCGGACGATCATCACCCACGGCAGCACGCAGCTGATGGTGACCTCGATGCTGCTGTTCGGCGGCGAGACGCTGCACTACTTCGCGCTGGCGCTGACGATCGGCATCCTGTTCGGCATCTACTCGTCGGTGCTGGTGATGGCGCCGCTGGTGATGTGGATGGGCGTCTCCCGCGAGGACCTCGTCAAGCCCGAGAAGAAGCAGGGCCCCGAGGGCGAGAAGATCGTTCCCTGACGGGCGGACGCTGCGCCCGACGCGCGGGCGCGCAACGACGCCGACACGATGCTGACGACACTCCTCCAATCGGTGCTGGAACTGGACAAGACGCTGGCCGGCCTCGCGGTGGCGTACGGGCCGTGGCTCTACGCGCTGCTGTTCGCGGTCATCTTCGCCGAGACCGGCCTCGTCGTCTTCCCGTTCCTGCCCGGCGACTCGCTGCTGTTCATCGCCGGGACCGTCGTGGCGATGGCGGGGCTCAACGTCCATTTCCTGGTCGCGGCGCTGATCGTCGCCGCGGTCTCCGGCGACTCGGTCAACCACACGGTCGGGCGCATCATCGGGCCGAAGGTTTTCGACAAGCCCGACTCGCGCTGGTTCAAGCAGGAGCACCTGCGGCGCACGCAGGCGTTCTACGACAAGTACGGCGGGGTCACGATCATCATCGGGCGCTTCGTCCCGATCGTGCGCACCTTCGCGCCGTTCCTGGCCGGGGTCGCGGGAATGCCCTATCGCAGGTTCGTCGCCTACTCGCTCGCCGGCAGCACGATATGGATATCCTCGCTGGTCTACGCCGGTTACCTGTTCGGCAACATCCCCTGGGTCAAGAACAACCTGTCGCTGATCGTCGTCGGCATCGTCGCGGTCTCGCTCATCCCGGTGGCGTCGACCTGGTGGCGCGAGCGGAAGTCGGGGTCAGAGCCGTAATACTCCCGGGCATCGACTCAGGCATCGCGTCGGCACGACAGGGAGTATTACGGCTCTGACCCCGACATCACCTATATGCGCCGGGCGAGGTCGGCGGCGAGCCCCGTGTAGGTCGCTGGCGTCAGCGCCTTGAGCCGCGCCCGGGCATCCTCTGGCAGCGCGAGCGCGTCGATGAACGCGTGCAGCGACTCGCGGGTGATGCCGGTCTTCCCGCGTGTCAGCGCCTTCAGTTGCTCGTAGGGATGCGGCACGCCGTGGCGGCGCATCACCGTCTGGATCGGCTCCGCGAGCACCTCCCAGTTGGCGTCGAGGTCGGCGGCGATCCGCGCCTCGTCGACGGCGAGCTTGCTCAAGCCCTGCCGCAGCGACACCCAGCCCAGCAGCGCGTAGCCCAGCGCCACGCCCATGTTTCGCAGCACCGTCGAGTCGGTGAGGTCGCGCTGCCAGCGCGAGATCGGCAGCTTGTCGGCGAGATGGCGAAGGAGCGCGTTGGCGAGCCCGAGGTTGCCCTCGGAGTTCTCGAAGTCGATCGGGTTGACCTTGTGCGGCATCGTCGACGAGCCGACCTCGCCCTCCTTGACGCGCTGGCGGAAGTAGCCCAGCGAGACGTAGCCCCAGACGTCGCGGTCGAGGTCGATCAGCACGGTGTTGGCGCGCGCGATCGCGTCGAACAGCGTCGCCATCCCGTCGTGCGGCTCGATCTGCGTCGTGTAGCGATTGAACTCGAGCCCGAGGCCGGCGACGACGCCTCCCGCCAGCGCCTCCCAGTCGACGTCCGGATAGGCGACGACGTGGGCGTTGTAGTTGCCGACGGCGCCGTTGAGCTTGCCGGGCAGCGGCACCGCCCCGATCGCCGCGACCGCGCCCTCCAGGCGGGCGACGACGTTGGCGATCTCCTTGCCGACCGTCGTCGGCGTCGCCGGCTGGCCGTGGGTACGCGCGAGCATCGGCAGCGCCGCGTGGGCGTGCGCCAGCGCCCGCAGCGCGGCGACGACGCTGGTGAGCGCCGGCAGCAGCACGTCGCGACGCGCCGCCGCCAGCATCAGCCCGTGGGCGAGGTTGTTGATGTCCTCGGACGTGCAGGCGAAGTGGAAGAACTCGGCGACCGCCGCGATCTGCGGCGTCTGTGCGAAGCGCTCCTTGAGCCAGTACTCGACCGCCTTGACGTCGTGGTTGGTCGTGCGCTCGATCGCCTTGATCCGCGCGGCATCCGCCGGGCCGAACGATGCCGCAACCGCGTCGAGCTCCGCGCGCGCCGATGCCGGAAACGGCGCGACCTCGGGGATGTCCGGGGCGTCGGACAGCGCGATGAGCCATGCGATCTCCACCCGGACCCGCGCACGCATCAACCCGAACTCGCTGAAGTGCTCGGCGAGTGCGGCCACCTTGCCGGCGTAGCGGCCGTCGAGCGGCGAGAGCGCGAGGAGCGCGGCGGTTTCGGTGTCGTGGGCATTCATCGCGGGGCGTCCGGCAGGAGAATCGACCGGCCTCATTTTACGCTTCCGCGACGCGCCGCCGCCGGATCCGTTGCCGCGGTGCAGCAGGTCGTCGATGCTACAATCGGCCCTTCTGAGCCAACGCTTTCGTCCCCCGCGCAACCGCATGAGACTCCTCGCTTCGCCGACCAGCCCGTATGCCCGGAAAGTGCGAATAGCGCTCGCCGAAAAGAAGATCGAATACGCGCTGGTCGAGGTCTCGCCGTGGACCGCCGAGGATGCCGTCGCGGCGCTCAACCCGCTGGCCAAGATCCCGGTGCTGGTCGTCGAGGACGGCCTCAATCTCTACGATTCGCGGGTGATCGTCGAATACCTCGACAGCGTGAGCCCGGTGAGCCGGCTGATCCCCGAGCCCGCGCGGCAGCGGATCACGGTCCGGCGCTGGGAAGCGCTCGCCGACGGCGTCTGCGATGCCGCCGCGGCGATCGTCCTAGAGCGCAAGCGGCCGGCCGCGCAGCAGAGCGCCGACTGGATCGACCGGCAGCGGCGCAAGGTCGTGCAGGGTACGGCCGAGCTCGCCCGCGAGCTCGCCGACAAGCCCTGGTGCAACGGCGAAGGCTATTCGCTGGCCGACATCGCGACCGGTTGCGCGCTGGGCTATCTCGATTTCCGCCTGCCCGAGTTCGACTGGCGCGAGACGCACCCCAACCTCGCGCGGCTCGCCGAGCGACTCGGCAAGCGACCCTCGTTCGCCGACACCGTCCCACCCCCGGCCTGAAGCCGCGGTCCCGCAGGCCGGCGCCGGCGCGAACCGGTTCTGCCGCCAGCGCATTGAAGGAAAAAGGCCCGCAGTCGCGGGCCTTTTTCTCGTCCAGGCGCGATGTGGACAGCGCGCCTGCGGACCGGTCAAAGGAAGAGGACTTCGACCCCCTTCAGCTTGCCGGTGGCGGCGTCCTTCTTCATCACGACGATGGTCTTCTCGTCGACCTTGTTCATGTTGTCCGGGTCGAAGGTCTTCTTGTTGTAGACCCAGCGCGGCGCACTGGCGTCCGAAGCATCGACC
>DATIUK010000051.1:0-14056 GCA_035466885.1 Casimicrobiaceae bacterium | reverse complement strand
GTTCATCTCCATGAAGAAGAAATTCATTTCCCCGCCCGCGCGCTGTTCCACGATGAATTCCACCGTGCCCGCGCCGACGTAGTCGACGGCACGGGCTGCGGCCACGGCCGCCTCGCCCATCTGCTTGCGCATCGCCTCGCGATGCCGCGGGTCCATGCCGGGCGCCGGCGCTTCCTCCAGCACCTTCTGGTGCCGGCGCTGGACCGAGCAGTCGCGCTCGAACAGGTGGACCGCGTTGCCGTGGCTGTCGGCGAACACCTGGATCTCGATGTGGCGCGGGGCGGTCAGGTACTTCTCGATCAGCACCCGCTGGTCGCCGAAGCCGGCCGCGGCCTCGCGCTGCGCCGAGGCGAGCGCGGCGGCGAACGCGTCGGCGGTCTCGACGATCTTCATCCCCTTGCCGCCGCCGCCCGCGGTCGCCTTGATCAGCACCGGGTAGCCGATGCGCGCGGCTTCGCGTTCGAGCAGCGCCGGGTCCTGGTCGTCGCCGTGGTAGCCGGGCACCAGCGGCACGCCCGCGGCGCCCATGATCCGCTTCGCCGCCGCCTTGGACCCCATCGCCGCGATCGCCGCCGGCGGCGGGCCGATGAAAACCAGCCCGGCCCGCGCGCAGGCGGTGGCGAAGCCCTCGTTCTCGGACAGGAAGCCGTAGCCGGGGTGCACGCCCTGCGCACCGGTCTTCTTCGCGATGGCGATGACCGCCTCGCCGTTGAGGTAGCTCTCGCGCGGCGCGGCCGGCCCCAGCCGCCACGCCTCGTCGCAGGCGGCGACGTGCAGCGCGTCGGCGTCGGCGTCGGAATAGACGGCGACGGTGCGGATGCCCATCCGGCGCGCGGTCCGCGCGACGCGGCACGCGATCTCGCCGCGGTTGGCGATCAGGATCTTGTCAAACATCGGGTCCGTTCCCGGTGGGCAGCCGGGACGGGGCGGGGCGCAGGTCGCGGCCGCCGTCGACGAACCTGCCGACCAGCCGGCGGATGAACCGCCAGACCTTGGGGATGAGCCAGATCATCAGCACGACCAGCAGCCCGAGGACGACCAGCGCCGCGATCGGGTGGGCGAAGGCGAGCCAGAGCACCGTGCCGACGGCCAGGTCCTCGCCGAACGACGCCGCCCAGTTGGAAAACGGTTCCGGCGAGGTGTTGATCACCGCGCGGCTGCCGGCCTTCGCCAGGTGGCTGCCGGCCGCAAGCGACCCGCCGACGATCGCCGCGGCCACGCCGGCCGCCGCCGACGAGTCGCCGAACACGCTGGCGGCCAGCGCCGCGCCCGCCGGGATCCGGATGAAGGTGTGGACGGCGTCCCACACCGTGTCGAGGCCGGGGATCTTGTCGGCAAAGAACTCGATGAAGAACATGAATCCCGACGCTGTCAGCACCCAGGGATGCGCGAGCACGCCGAGGCCGCCGGGCAGCTCGATCCAGTGCAGGAACCCGAGCCCTCCGACGATGAACAGCACCGCGTACAGCCGGATGCCGCTCGCCCAGCCCAGCGCGGCGGCAAGCGCGGTCAGTTGCCAGACGTCGAACTGCTCCAATCCGCCCATCGCCGTCACTCCTTTTCCTTGGGCAGCCATGCCGGGCGGCGCCGCTCCAGGAACGCCGCGACGCCTTCGCGCCCTTCCGGCGACGCGCGCACGCCGGCGATCCACTCGACCGTGTCGGCGATCACCGCGTCGTCGATGCGCCGCGCGGCGACCGAGCGGATCAGCGCCTTGGACTCCGCCTGTGCCCGCGGTCCCGCGACCAGCAGCGCGTCGATCAGCGTGTCGAGGCGCTCGTCGATGGCATCGCCGGGAACGACGTCGTGGACGAGCCCGATGCGCAGCGCCTCGGCGGCAGTGAAGCGCTCCGCCGAGAGGAAGTACCGCCGCGCCTGCCGCGCGCCGATCGCCGCGACCACGTAGGGGCCGACGGTCGCCGGGATCAGCCCCAGCTTCGCCTCGGACAGCGAGAACGTCGCCTCCTGCGCGGCGATCGCGATGTCGCAGCAGGCGACGAGGCCCACGCCGCCGCCGTAGGCCGCGCCGTGCACGCGGGCAATCGTCGGCTTCGCCATCCGGTCGAGTGTCGCGAGCATGTTCGCCAGCGCACCGGCGTCGGCGAGGTTCTCGGCGTGGCCGTAGCCCGCCATCCGCTGCATCCAGTTGAGGTCGGCGCCGGCGCAGAAGCTCCTGCCCTGCCCGGCGAGCACGACGACGCGCACGCCGGGGTCGGCATCGAGCGCCGCCAGGGTGCGGGTCAGCTCCGCGATCAGCGTCTCGTCGAACGCGTTGTGGACGTCGGGACGCGCGAGCGCGACGACGGCGACCGTGTCGTTGACGTCGACGCGCAGCTGCGCCGGTTGCCCCGTGCCGGCCGCCGGCACCGCCGGGTGCGCCTGCGCGCCGCCGTTCACGCTGTCCGCTCCCATGTCACATCCTGAAGACGCCGAAACGGGTCTCCCCGATCGGCTGGTTGAGCGCCGCAGACAGCGCGAGCCCGAGCACGGTCCGCGTGTCGGCCGGGTCGATGACGCCGTCGTCCCAGAGGCGCGCGCTGGCGAAGTACGGGTGGCCCTCCTTTTCGTAGCGCGCGCGGATCGGCGCCTTGAAGGTCTCCTCGTCGGCGGCGCTCCACGCCTCGCCGCGCGCCTCGACGGCGTCGCGCCGGATGGTCGCCAGCACGGTCGCCGCCTGCTCGCCTCCCATCACCGAGATCCGCGCGTTCGGCCACATCCAGAGGAAGCGCGGGTTGAACGCGCGGCCGCACATCCCGTAGTTGCCGGCGCCGTAGCTGCCGCCGATGATCACCGTGAACTTGGGCACCTCCGCGCAGGACACGGCGGTGACCATCTTGGCGCCGTCGCGGGCGATGCCCCCCGCTTCGTACTTCTGCCCGACCATGAAGCCGGTGATGTTCTGCAGGAACACGAGCGGGATCCGCCGCTGCGCGCACAGCTCGATGAAGTGCGCGCCCTTCAGCGCCGACTCCGAGTAGAGCACGCCGTTGTTGGCGACGATGCCGACCGGATAGCCCAGCAGGCGGGCAAAGCCGGTGACCAGCGTCGTGCCGTAGCGGGCCTTGAACTCGTCGAATTCGCTACCGTCGACGATGCGCGCGATGACCTCGCGCACGTCGTAGGGCTTTCGGATGTCGGCGTTGATGACGCCGTACAGGTCCTCGACCGGGAAGCGCGGCTCGACCGGCGGCAGGACCTCGACGTCGATCCGCTTCACCCGGTTGAGGTTGCCGACGATTCCGCGCGCGATCGACAGCGCGTGGTGGTCGTTGAGCGCGTAGTGGTCGGCCACCCCCGACACCCGCGTGTGCACGTCGGCGCCGCCCAGCTCCTCGGCGGAGACGATCTCGCCGGTCGCCGCCTTCACCAGCGGGGGTCCGGCGAGGAAGATCGTCCCCTGCTCCTTGACGATGATCGACTCGTCGGCCATCGCCGGCACGTAGGCGCCGCCGGCCGTGCAGGAGCCCATCACCACGGCGATCTGCGGGATGCCCGCGGCCGACATCGTCGCCTGGTTGTAGAAGATGCGCCCGAAGTGATCGCGGTCGGGAAAGACGTCGACCTGGTTGGGCAGGTTGGCACCCCCCGAGTCGACGAGGTAGATGCAGGGCAGGTTGTTCTCGCGGGCGATGTCCTGCGCGCGCAGGTGCTTCTTCACCGTCAGCGGATAGTAGGTGCCGCCCTTGACGGTCGCGTCGTTGCAGATCACCACGCACTCGCGGCCGGCGACGCGGCCGATGCCGGTGATGATGCCGGCCGCGGCGATCGCGTCGTCGTACATCTCCCACGCGGCGAACTGCGAGAACTCGAGGAACGGCGAGCCCGGGTCGAGCAGCGTGCGCACGCGCTCTCGCGGCAGCAGCTTGCCCCGGCCCTGGTGCTTGGCGCGCGCCGCGTCGCCGCCGCCCTGCTCGATGACGGCGACCTTCGCCCGGAGGTCGGCGACCAGCGCCGACATCGCCTCGCGATTGCGCGCAAACAGCGCATCGCGCGGGTCGAGCCTGGATTCGATGACGGGCATGGCGATTGGGGAATCGGGAAGGGTCGTTCAGTGCCTCGCGGGCGCGGCAGGCGATGCTGCGAGCATAGCAAACCGCGCCAGCGGCGACGCCATGGCGTCAGGTTTTTGCGGGCAGCGGATGGCCGGGCATCAGCGCGTAGGGATGGACCCAGCCCGGCATCGAGCGGATCCGGTCGAGCCAGGCGGCGATGGCCGGATAGGCCGACCAGTCGACGCCGATCTCCTCGGGCCAGTAGAGGTAGCCGCAGAGCGACAGGTCGGCAATCGTCAGCCGGTCGCCGACGACGTGCGTGCGCCCGGCGAGGTGCGCTTCGAGCACGCCCCACGCAGTCTCGGCGCGCCCGCGCAGGAACGCGATCACCGCCGGGTCGGCGGGGGTCGGCGCGATCGCGCGCAGGACGCGCAGCGTCGCCGTATAGCTCGTGAGCTTGTGGTTGTCCCAGAGCAGCCAGCGCAGGATCTCGCGCCGCTCGTCGTCGTCGCGGGGGCCGAAGCGCCCCAGCGTCGCGGCGAGGTAGTCGAGGATCACGCCCGACTGGGAGAACACCCGGCCGCCGTGCTCGAGCAGCGGCACCTCGCCCATCACGTTCAGCGCGCGGTACGCCGGCGTCCGGGTCTCGCCGCCGAAGAAGTCGACGAAGCGGGGCTGCCAGTCGGCGCCCGCGAGCGCCAGCAGCAGCGCCGGCTTGTAGGCGTTGCCGGACTGGGCGAAGCAGTGCAGCGTGTATTCGGCCATCGGGATCCTCGTTGGACAGCGGTCGATGAACGGGAGGTCAGAAGCCGCCGGTTGCGAGCCGGCGAACCTCGCGCCGGCGAGTCGTCGTGTCGCTCACTCGACTACCTTCGCGCTGCGCGCTCCGGTATTCGCCCTCGGGGCGGCCCGTCGCGCTCATGCGGTCAACGCGCGGCCGATGACCAGCCGCTGGACTTCGCTGGTGCCTTCGTAGATCTGGCAGACGCGAACGTCGCGGTAGATCCGCTCGACCGGAAAGTCGTTGACGTAGCCGTAGCCGCCGTGGATCTGGATGGCGGCCGAGCAGACGCGCTCGGCCATTTCGGAGGCGAAGAGCTTGGCCATCGACGCTTCCTTGAGGCAGGGCAACCCGGCGTCGCGCAGCGCCGCGGCGTGCCAGACCATCTGCCGCGCGACCTCGACCTCGGTCGCCATGTCGGCGAGCTTGAAGCTCACCGCCTGGTGTTCGGCGATCGGCTTGCCGAAGCTCACCCGATCGCGCGCGTAGGCGAGCGCCGCGTCCAGCGCGGCGCGGGCCATGCCGACCGCCTGCGCGGCGATGCCGATGCGCCCGGCCTCCAGGTTCGCGAGTGCGATCCGGTAGCCCTCCCCCTCGGCGCCGAGGCGGTCGCCGGCCGGCACGCGGCAGTTCTCGAACACGATCTGCGCGGTGTCCGACGCCCGCTGGCCCAGCTTGTCCTCGACGCGCGCGACGACGTAGCCGGGGGTCCTGGTGTCGACGACGAAGCCGGTGATGCCCTTCTTGCCGGCGCTCCGGTCGGTGACGGCGAACACGATTGCGGTGTCCGCGTGCTTGCCGGTGGTGATGAACTGCTTGACGCCGTTGAGCACGTAGCCGTCGCCGTTGCGCTCGGCGCGGGTCGTGATCGCTGCCGCGTCGGAGCCGGCCTGCGGCTCGGTGAGGCAGAAGCAGCCCAGCGCCGTGCCCGCCGCCAGCGGCTTCAGATAGCGCTCCTTCTGCGCGTCGCTCCCGAAGGCGTTGAGCGGGCCGCAGACGACCGAGTTCTGGACGCTGACGATCGTCGACGTGGCGCCGTCGCCGGCGGCGATCTCCTCCAGCGCGACGGCGAGCGACACGTAGTCCATCCCGGCGCCGCCCCAGGCCTCCGGGGTCACCATGCCCAGCGCGCCCAGCGCGCCCAGCGCGGCGAGTTCCTCGCGCGGAAAGTGATGCTCGCGATCCCAGCGCGCCGCCTGCGGGGCGAGCCGCTCCTGCGCGAACGCACGCATCGTGTCGCGGACGAGCACCTGTTCTTCGGTCAGCAGCATCGGGCTTTTTCCACCGGTGGTTGGAGAGGCGCTGGCGTCGGCCGCCCGGGGCGGTTGATGAGCCACACTCCGGCGACGACCGCGAGCCCGCCGGCCAGCATCGACCACTCGAGGCGCTCGTCCAGCAGCGCGAAGGCCAGCAGCACCGCCGCGACCGGCACCAGGTTGATGAACACCGACGCCCGCGCCGGACCCAGCGCGCGCACGCCGTCGTAGAACCAGACGAACGCGACCGCGGTGCCGAACACGCCGAGAAAGAGCAGGGCGAGCCAGGCGGTGGCCGAGACCGCGGGCGGCGCGATGCCGGCGCTCATGGGCGCGGGCAGCCACGCGGCGACCCCCGCCAGCAGCACGGTGCCGATCAGCGACGCGTAGGTGGTGGCGGCGAGTGGCGACAGGCCGACCAGGATCCGCTTGCCGATCAGCGTGTACGACGACCACGACAGCACGCAGCCGAAGACGATGACGTCGCCGGTGCTGATGCCGCCCGACAGGAGCGCGGCCGGGTTGCCGTGGCCGATGACGACCGCGACGCCGCAGAGCGCGAGCGCGACGCCCGCAATGCGCATCGACGTCGGGCGCTCGCCGAACAGCAGGATCGCGCCGACGAAGGTCATCGCAGGATTGAGCGCGACGATCAGCGACGCGCGCGACGCGGGCACCGTCTGCAGGCCGATCATGAAGCACAGATTGTAGGCGGCCACACCCGTCGCGCCGAGCAGGCTCACGCCCAGCCACTGCCGCGCGGTGAGACGGGGCAGCCGGCCCTCGAGCACGCCGTGGGCGACGACCACCGCGACACTGGCAACCACGTAGCGCCACAGCGCCGCCGACGCCGGCGCGACCTCGAGGGAAGCGATGCGCCCGGCGATGAACGTGCCGCCCCAGATCAGCGCGACCAGCACGAGCTTGCCGTAGACCGCCGCGTGGCCGGGGCCGGCAACGCTTGCCGTCGGTGACGGCGCGGGGTGCGGCGGCCGCGAGGACATGGACAGGCGATCCGGGGCGGGTTCGGGCGGGGGCGCCGTGCGGGGTCGATGCTCAACAGAGCTCGATGCCCATCGCCGTCGCTTCGCCGCCGCCGATGCACAGGGCCGCGATGCCGCGCCTGCCGCCGTGCTTGCGCAGGGCTCCCAGCAGCGTCACGATGATCCGCGCCCCCGAGGCGCCGATCGGGTGGCCGAGCGCGCAGGCGCCGCCGTGCACGTTGACCTTCCCGTGCGGGAGCGCGAGGTCGTGCATCGCCGCCATCGTCACCACGGCGAACGCCTCGTTGATCTCGTAGAGGTCGACCTCGCCCGCGGTCCAGCCGGTCCTGGCGAACAGCGCGCGGATGGCGCCCACCGGCGCGGTGGTGAACAGGCCCGGCTCCTGCGCGTGCGTCGCGTGGTCGACGATCACCGCCAGCGGTTTCAGGCCGCGGCGCTCCGCCGTCGAACGGCGCATCAGCACCAGCGCGGCGGCGCCGTCGGAGATCGAGCTCGCGTTGGCGGCGGTGACGGTGCCGTCCTTGCGAAAAGCCGGCTTCAGCGTCGGGATCTTCTCCGGCAAGGCCTTGGCCGGCTGCTCGTCGTTGGCGATCACCACGTCGCCCTTCTTCCCCGGCACGGTCACCGGCGCGATTTCCCAGCCGAACGTCCCGTCGTTGTTGGCGGCGAGCGCGCGGGAGAGCGACGCCAGCGCGAACGCGTCCTGCGCCTCGCGGGTGAAGCCGTACTGGTCGGCGCACTGCTCGGCGAACACGCCCATCAGCTTGCCCTTGTCGTACGCGTCCTCGAGGCCGTCCAGGAACATGTGGTCGTAGACGGTCGCGTGGCCCATCCGCAGGCCCTGCCGCGCGCGCGGCAGCAGGTACGGGGCGTTGGTCATGCTCTCCATGCCGCCAGCGACCATGACCTCGTTGCTGCCGGCGACGAGAAGGTCGTGCGCGAGCATCGCCGCCTTCATCGCCGAGCCGCACATCTTGTTGATCGTCGTGCAGCCGGCGGACAGGGGCAGGCCCGCCTTCAGCGACGCCTGGCGCGCGGGCGCCTGGCCTTGGCCCGCGGGCAGCACGTTGCCCATGATCACTTCCTCGACGGCGGCGGGCGCGATGCCGGCGCGCTCGACCGCCGCGCGGATCGCAACGGCGCCCAGTTCGCTCGCCGACAGCGACGCGAAGTCGCCCGCGAGCCCGCCCATGGGCGTGCGGGCGGCACCGACGATGACGATGGGATCGTTCTGCATCACGGCTCCTTCGCGCGGCTCACGCGCGCTATCGGGTCTGGTTGAAGAGCTCGCGCCCGATCAGCATCCGGCGGATCTCGGAAGTGCCGGCGCCGATCTCGTAGAGCTTGGCGTCGCGCCACAGCCGGCCGGTCGGGTAGTCGTTGATGTAGCCGTTGCCGCCCAGGCTCTGGATCGCCTCGCCGGCCATCCACGTCGCCTTCTCGGCGGCGTAGAGGATCGCGCCGGCCGCGTCCTTGCGCGCGGTCTCGCCCCGGTCGCAGGCGCGCCCGACCGCATAGACGTACGCGCAGCAGGCGTTCATCGTCGTGTACATGTCGGCGAGTTTGCCCTGCATCAGCTGGAACTCGCCGATCGGCTGGCCGAACTGCCGGCGCTCGTGCACGTAGGGCAGCACGACGTCGAGGCAGGCCGCCATGATGCCCAGCGGGCCGCCCGCGAGCACCACGCGCTCGTAGTCGAGGCCGCTCATCAGCACGTTGACGCCGCGCCCCTCGGCGCCGAGGATGTTCGCCGCCGGCACCGCGCAGTCCTCGAACACGAGCTCGCAGGTGTTCGAGCCGCGCATGCCGAGCTTGTCGAGCTTCGGTGCGGTCGAGAAGCCGGGCATCCCCTTCTCGACGATGAACGCGGTGATGCCCCGCGGTCCGGCGTCGCGGTCGGTCCTGGCGTAGACGACCAGCGGGTCGGCGTCGGGGCCGTTGGTGATCCACATCTTGCTGCCGTTGAGCACGTAGCGGTCGCCCTCGCGGCGCGCGTCGAGGCGCATGGACACGACGTCGGAGCCGGCGCCCGGCTCGCTCATCGCCAGCGCGCCGACGTGCTCGCCGCTGACCAGCGGCGGCAGGTAGCGGCGCTTCTGCGCGTCGGTGCCGTTGCGGCGGATCTGGTTGACGCAGAGGTTCGAGTGCGCGCCGTAGGACAGGCCGACCGCCGCCGACGCACGACTGATCTCCTCCACGGCGACGACGTGCGCGAGGTAGCCCATGCCGCTGCCGCCGAGGCTCTCCTCGACGGTGATCCCGAGGAGCCCCATGGCGCCCAGCTTGCGCCAGAGGTCCGCCGGGAACTGGTTGCTGCGGTCGATCTCGGCGGCGCGCGGCGCGATCTCCGCGGCGGCGAACTCGCGCACCGAGGCGCGCAGCATGTCGACGGTGTCGCCGAGCTCGAAGTCGAGGGTGGGAAAGCTCTGCATCTCGCTCCTTCCGGTGGGTCAGGTTTCGCTCTTGCCGTGCATCACCATCAGCGTCTGCTGCATGATCGCGACCAGCGTGGCGACGATCCCGGCGTGCACGTAGCCGTGCTGCTGGGCGAGCTCGGGCCGCGGGACCACGGCCAGCGCGCAGTAGCCGGGGGAGCGGCGACTCTACCTGACGTTAACGTCAACGTCAACGACGGTTCCGGGGGCCGCGCCGTCAGCGCGCGGGCCGGGGCGGCGCCGGCTTGCGCGAGGCGCCGTCGGCTACCGCGAGGCGGCGCCGGCAGTCGCGCTCGAGGGCGGCAATCTCGGACAGCACGGCGTCGATGTCCTCGCGCTGCTGGAGCAGCATGGCCCGCCGGTCGGAGAGCATCGGCAGGAACTTCGACAGCTGCGCCGCCTCGTTGCCGGTCAGCGCGTAGATGTCGAAGAGTGCGCGGATCTCGGACAGCGCGAGGCCGATCCGCTTGCCGCGCAGGATGAGCTTGATGCGCACCCGTTCGCGCTCGCCGTAGACCCTCACTCGTCCCCGGCGCTGCGGAAACATCAGCCCCTCGTCCTCGTAGAAGCGAATCGCGCGCGTCGTCAGCGCGAACTCGCGCGCCAGATCTGAAATCGTGTAGACGACGGCGGTCGGGGTTGCCGGGGCAGCGCCGGCGGCGGCAGGGGCTGAGGACATGGGGCGACGCGATCCGCCGGCGTGGCGGGCGGTGGGAACGGAGCCGTGGAAGACACCGACGACGATAGCATAAGCCCTTGACAGCTTGGCGACTTTCGCTGACGATGCTGCAATGCACAAAGCGATCGGGAGGGCGTCCTGCGCGCCCGCCCGACGCCCCCGGCTGTGGTCGGGGCCATCGTCTCCGTCAAGCCCCGATAGCGAACCGACCCGCCATGTCCGCGGCCCCCGAACCGCACCTCGCCTACCCATTCCACGCGCCGCCGCCGCCGGGCATGGCGACGACGGTCGACGACGGCATCGCGTGGATCCGGATGCCGCTGCCGTTCGCGCTCGACCACATCAACCTCTGGCTGCTCGACGGTGGCGACGGCGTCACGCTGGTCGACTGCGGCTACGGCGACGCGCCCACGCGGGCGCTCTGGGAAACGCAGCTCGCGACGACGCTGGCCGGCGCGACGCCGCAGCGGATCATCGTCACCCACTGCCACCCCGACCACGTCGGCAACGCGGCCTGGCTGGCGGCACGCTTCGGCGCGCCGGTGGCGATGACGCACGCCGAGTTCCTGACCGCGCACGCGCTGTGCGGCGGCCACAGCGGGCACGACCACGCCGCGATCGTCGCGCTGTTCGCGCGCCACGGGCTGGCTGGCGAGGGTCTCGCCGGCCTCTCCGGCCGCGGCAACCACTACCGCCGCGGCGCGCCCGAGATCCCGGCAACTTTCGCCCGGATCCGCGACGGCGAGGCGACCCCCGCGGGCGGCCGGTTGTGGCGGGTGATCGAGGGCCACGGCCACTCGCCCGAGCACGCGTCGCTGTACTCGGCCGCGGCCGGGGTGCTGATCTCCGGCGACATGCTGCTGCCCAAGATCAGCACCCACATCGGCATCTGGGCGATCGAGCCCGAGAGCGACCCCCTGGCCCGGTTCCTCGACTCGCTGGCGGCGTTCGAGTCGCTGCCTGCCGACACGCTGGTGCTGCCCTCGCACGGGCTCCCGTTCCGCGGCATCGCCCGCCGCGTCGCCGACCTGCGCGCGCACCACGCGGCCCGCCTCGACGAGGTCGCCGCGGCGACGCGCGCGGCGGCCGGCCCGATTTCCGCCGCCGACCTGCTGCCGGTGCTGTTCCGGCGCAAACTGGACCTCCAGCAGCTGTTTTTCGCGATGGGCGAAGCCATCGCGCACCTGAATCACCTCTGGCACGCCGGCCGGTTGACGCGCCAAGTCGGCCCGGACGGTGCCATCCGCTTCGCAGACACGCCCCAAAACCGCTAACATCGTCGTTCTCCCGCCACGCAAGAGGAAGCCCGCCATGTCGACCCCAGCCAAGCCCGCCGCCGCCCCGGAAGCTCCCGCCAAGCCGGCCTACGATCCAATCAAGCTCGCCGATTCGCTCGCCTCGGCCGCGGAGAAGAGCGCCAAGCTGATGGGCGACTTCGCCGCCCGCCAGGCCGAGTCCGGCAAGTCGATGCTCGCCGACGAGCTCGGCATCGGCAAGGCGTTCATGGAGCTCGCGTCCAAGATGCTGCAAAACCCCTACCGCATCGCCGAGGCGCAGATGAACCTCTGGTGGGAGTACATGAGCCTGTGGCAGTCGTCGATGATGCGCGCGGTCGGCACGCGCGGCGAGCCGGTCGCGGCGCCGGCCAAGGGCGACAAGCGCTTCAAGCACGAGGACTGGGAGGAGCACTTCCTGTTCGACTACATCAAGCAGAGCTACCTCATCACCTCGCGCTGGCTCAACAACACCGTCGCCAACGTCGAGGGTCTCGATCCGGGTTCGCGCAAGAAGGTCGATTTCTTCACCCGCCAGTACATCGACGCGCTCGCGCCGTCGAACTTCGCGCTGACCAACCCGGAGGTGTTCCGCGAGACCATCTCCACCGGCGGGCAGAACCTGGTCAAGGGACTGCACAACCTGCTCGACGACATCGAGCGCGGCAACGGCCAGCTCCGGATCTCGATGACCGACAGCAAGGCGTTCGAGCTCGGCGTCAACATCGCGACCACGCCCGGCAAGGTCGTCTACCAGACCGAGCTCATGCAGCTCCTGCAGTTCGAGCCGTCGACTCCGAAGGTGCACAAGCGCCCGCTGCTGATCGTCCCGCCGTGGATCAACAAGTACTACATCATGGACCTGCGCGAGAAGAACTCGCTGGTCAAGTGGTGCACCGACCAGGGAATGACGGTGTTCCTGATGTCGTGGGTGAATCCCGACGAGAAGCTCTCGCACAAGAACTTCGTCGACTACATGCTCGAGGGGCCGATGACCGCGCTCGACGCGATCGAGCAGGCCACCGGCGAGAAGGAGGTCAACTCGCTGGGCTACTGCCTCGGCGGCACGCTGCTCGCCGCGACGCTCGCCTACATGGCGGCGAAGAAGGACAAGCGCATCCTCAGCGCCACGTTCATGACCTCGCTGGTCGACTTCGTGCGCACCGGCGAGCTCGAGGTCTTCATCGACGAGGGCCAGGTCTCCTCGCTCGAGCAGAAGATGAACGAACGCGGCTTCCTCGACGGCGCCGAAATGGCGACGACGTTCAACCTGCTGCGCGCGAACGACCTCATCTGGTCGTTCGTCATCAACAACTACCTGATGGGCCGCGACCCGTTCCCGTTCGACCTCCTGCACTGGAACCAGGACTCGACGCGGATGCCGGCGACGATGCACAGCTGGTACCTGCGCAACATGTACATGAACAACAAGCTGCGCGAGCCTGGCGGCATCACGCTCGACGGCGTGCCGATCGACCTGTCGAAGCTCGCCGTGCCCGCCTACTTCGTGTCGGCGATCGAGGACCACCTCGCGCCGTGGAAGGCGACGTACGCCGGTCCGCAACTCTTCGGCGGCAAGTCGCGCTTCGTGCTGTCCGGCTCCGGGCACATCGCCGGCATGATCAACCCGCCGGTGGCCAACAAGTACGGCTACTGGACCAACGAGAAGTTGCCCGCGAATCCCGACGAGTGGTTCGCCGACGCCAAGCAGAGCGAGGGCTCGTGGTGGACGAACTGGCTCGAATGGGTGACGCCGAATCTCGGCGCGCAGGTCGCGGCGCGGGTGCCCGGCAAGGGCAAGCTCAAGGTCCTCGAAGCGGCCCCCGGAAGCTACGCTCAAATGCGCGTCTAGTCCGCGCTTTCCGCCGAGGACTCACGATGAAACGGGATTTTCGATTCGCCCCCGCCATCGGCATTGCGCTGGTGGCGGCGCTGGCCTCCGGCGGCGTGCTCGCGCAGGCCAGCGCTCCCGCGGCGCCACCGGCGACCCCGCCGGCCGCGCCGGCGAAGGCGCCCGCGATCTGCGCCGACTGCGGTGTCGTCCAGAGCGTCCGCTACGTCGAGCAGAAGGGTGAAGGCAGCGGCCTGGGTGCCGTGGCCGGCGGCGTCCTCGGCGGCGTCCTCGGCCACCAGGTCGGCGGCGGCACCGGCAAGACGCTGGCGACGATCGCCGGCGCCGGCGGCGGCGCCTACGCGGGGCACCAGGTCGAGAAGAACGTCAAGAAGAAGTCGACCTGGTCGGTGGCGCTGAAGATGGACAGCGGCCAGACGCGGACCTTTACCTACAGCAGCGACCCGGCGGTCAAGGAAGGCGAACGGGTGAAGCTCGTCGACGGCGGCAAGCGCCTCGCGCTGATCGCGAAGTGACCGGACGCGCGATCGTCCGATGAGGAAAACGCCGGGCTCTCCCGGCGTTTTCTCTTTGAATCGCCCGCGAAACGTCGTCAGCGGGCGGGCGCCGGCGCGTTGGCGTCGGGCGCGGGCTTCGGATTGGGATTTCCGTGGACGCGGTCGGTCTGCCGCCCCGGCGGCGTGGCGGCGGGCGCGCTGCCGCCGGTGTCGTGCGTGCCGCGCGCAGCCGGCGCCCCGTGGGCGGCCGGCGCCGAGGGCACCGGCGGTGCCGCGACCGGCGACG
>DATIUK010000050.1:0-4478 GCA_035466885.1 Casimicrobiaceae bacterium | reverse complement strand
TTGACGATGCGGTCTTCCAGCGAGTGGAAGCTGATCACCGCGAGCCGTCCCTGTTCCCGGAGCAACGCGACGGTGCGCGGCAGCGTCAGCGACAACTCCGCGAGCTCGCGATTGACGAAAATCCTAAGAGCCTGGAACGTGCGCGTTGCCGGATCCTGGTTCCAATCACGCCGCGTGCGCGCGCCGACGGCTTGGGCCACGATCGCGGCCAGCTGCCGCGTGCGGAGGATGGGGCCGACCGCCCGAGCCGCAACAACTGCTCTTGCAATCGATTGAGCAAGCCGTTCTTCACCATAATCGCGAAGCACCTCCGTCAATTCGCGTGCGTCGGCACGCGCGAGAAACGCGGCAGCCGACTCGCCGCGCGTGGGATCCATCCGCATGTCCAGCGGGCCGTCGGCCCGAAACGAGAAGCCGCGCGCCGGGTCGTCGATCTGGGGCGAGGAAATGCCGAGGTCGAGCAGGACGCCGTGCACGCGCTCGATCTCGAGCTCGGCGAGCACGGTCGGCAACTCGGAGAACCACGCGCGCCGGAACGAAAAGCGTGGATCGCGGACGCCGGCAGCTGCGGCTGCCGCTTCCGGGTCGCGGTCGATCGCCACGAGGCGGCCGGACGGTCCCAGCGCCGCGAGCAGCGCCCGGCTGTGCCCGCCGCGGCCGAACGTGCCGTCGACGTAGACGCCGTCGGGGTCGATCGCCATTGCGGCAACGGCTTCGGCGAGGAGGACGGGGACGTGGGCCGCGACGGCATCGATCATCAGAGCGAAAAGCCGTCGAGCTCGGGAGGCAGCGTCCCGGCCGGGAACGAAACCGCGCGGGCCGTGGCCTCGGCCCACTTCGCCTCGTCCCACAGCTCGAATTTGTTGCCCTGCCCCACCATCATGACGTGGTGGTCGAGGGACGCGAACCGCCGCAGCGCGGGCGCGACCAGGATCCGCCCGGCGCCGTCCATCTCGACTTCGGAGGCGTAGCCGACGAGCAGGCGCTGCAGGCTGCGGATCTCGGCGTTGAACGACGACAGCGCCATCAGCCGGTCCTGGATCGGATCCCAGGTCGCGCGCGGGTAGACGAGCAGGCAATGGCTGGGATCGACGGTGAGCACCAGTGTGTCGGGCCTGCCGTCGGCAGTCCGCGGCGCGAGGGCATCGCGATGGCGCGCGGGGATCGCGAGGCGGCCCTTGCCGTCGAGGGCGAGCTGGGTCGCGCCGCGAAACAACGCACGCGCTCCCCCGTTTGCCCCTGCCGCTCCCTGATCCGCCAACGTCCCCTCCCGCCGCCGGGATCGGGGGACACTTCTTCGCCATGGCCAACCCACCGCCGGGTCAGCTACGACAAATCTCCCACCAATCCCCACTTCTTCCCACTTGGCGAGACTATAGAGCAGCGAAATCCTTGCGGTCAACCCTTTTTTTGGTTTCCGAACAACGACTTAGGCGCAGAAGAGCGAAAACCGTTTCTTGATAATAAACAGATGCTTAATGACAAAATCGAAAGTGTTTTAAGAGCTGATGGCCGCAACCTCGATTTTTGTCGTACGAACGTTCGACACTGCGCGGTGCGGATGTCTTTTGGGCGTGCATTTTCGGCACCGCACCGCGGGTCGTCGGTGCGGCCGGCTCAACCGTGGCCCGGAGATCCCATGGTCAAGCGAGCCCGAGCCGCGACGAGCACGACCGGTTGCGTCGCCCCGGGGAAGCGCGACCCTGCTCCGTCACCCGGTGCGTCCTTCGCGCCAGGGCACGTAGAAGTCGAGCAGCGACCGTCGCTGCGCCGCCGCCGTCGCCACGATCGTCGCGCGCGCCTGCGCGCCGATTCCTCGCCGCAGTGAAGGATCGTGCTGCAGGTCGCGGACGAGGGCCCGCGCCTGCGCCTCGCTCCCGACCAGGAAACCGTTCACGCCGTGCTCGATGAGCTCCGCATAGCCGACGCGCTCGCCGAAGACGATCACCGGCATCGCCCCCACGCCGCGCGCTGATGAGGACCATCGGCACTATGGAAGCGTCGTCCGCGCCTTGCATTCAACAGTGTCGCCACCTCCGTGCCCGGCGCGACACACATAGACCATCCGCTCGGTTGGATCGTAGAACCAAGCGAAGGAGACTCCATTCGAGGAGGAACTGCCCAGTGACGTCACTGCGGGACGAACTTCAGCGCGACCCTGCGCGAAAGCATGCAAGGTAAAGGCGGCGATAACGGCAATCAGTGCAAACGCGACAGCCTTGGTCATTGGGGCCTCCATCGGGCATGACTGCCGTCAGCGCGGAACGCGACCCGACTGGTCAGTTCGATGCATTGGACATTGTCGGAGCGACGATGCCCAGGAAGCAAGACCAAGGACCGTTGCGGGACCTGGGGGCTCCTGTCGGGAGAAGGACTTGAATCCGTTCCAGCGCTGCCTCTTGCCTGCGGTATCCCCCGAGAATCGCCGTTGCTGTCGGTCTTCAAGGCCGCCCCTCAGCCACGACTTTGTGCTTGCATCGACATCTCCGTGGACCCCGCCGCACGGTAAAATTCAAGGCAAATGCAGAGAAGTTGTCCAACATGCGGCAGTTTCGACGTGCGCCGGTCAAGAACCGGGGAGGACGACGACCACGCTCGCAACCCTTTCCAGGCCCGGTACCGATGCCGCCAATGCCGCAGCGTCTTCCGGGCAGTCAGTACGGAAGGTGCGCGCCTCGCGATCGTCGCGATAGCCGTGGGAACGCTCTTGGTCGCAGGCGTCGGCACGTTTGCCGCAGTCGCCTACTTCGGCGGACCGTCGGAAGGCACGGCGCTGGATATTGCGCCGGATCGATGGGGCGACGGTCCCGAAACGGCGGATGGCGTCGATGCAAAAGGGGTCTTGGCAGCATGGAAAGACGCCGGCGGTGCTGCCGCATTCAGCGATGATGAACGCATCGCTTCGCTTGAACGCGCCGCGGCGGAGGGGAACCTCGACGCGCAATATGCGTTGGCCACCACTTTGCTCAACGGCCAGTGGGGCCCCCAGGGTAACCGGCGGGGAGCGGAATGGCTGCGAAGGGCGGCGGAGCGAGGATACGGATTGGCGCAACTGCAACTGGGGCGCCTGTACCGCGCGGGCGTCGGCGTCGAAGCCAACGACGTGAAGGCCTACGTCTGGCTCAATCTCGCCGCCGAGCAGCGGATCCGTGGCGCCGATGTGGCGCGCGATGCAATCCTTGACCGTCTCACGCCGACGGAGATCAAGCATGCACAGGCGGAATTGCGACGCATCGGCGAAGGCCAACACCTCCCATCAACGCCCACGCGATGATTGCGACGCCGGTTCGGTTCTTCGAGAAGTTGATTCCTGCAGAATGGCCTGGCGCCTAACGGCTTGAATCCCCCTGACCGGACGGACCGCGAGTTTCCAGCGGCGTACCGGTTGTTCGTCACCTGTCGGAAGCGCGAGAAGGTTCGACGCAGCGCCAATGCCCCACTCTGCGACGAGCACCATGCCGGCCCGAACGCGCTCCATGGCCATCGCGGCGCTCGTGCTGTTGCTCTTCGCGCACGACACGCACGCGAACGTCTTCGTCGAGGATCGCCGCCAGCAGCGCGACCCCACGCTGCCGCTGTTCCGCTCGGTCGGCGTGCTCCATCACGCCGACACCGGCGCCGGCGGCACGGCGTTCCTGGTCGGACCCTGCCACGTGCTGACCGCGTTCCACGTCGCCTTCATGCGCTCGCGCGACTCCGCCACCGGCCGGGTCGAGGTGAGCCCCGCGCGCGTCGGGCGCACGGCCGACTTCCTGATCGGCCTCGACCCGAACCTGCCCGGCCGGTTCAAGGTGCGGACCCCCGCACGCGTGGTCGCCTTCGGCGCCTATTCGGATGCCGATT
Source organism: Casimicrobiaceae bacterium (assembly GCA_035466885.1). Classification (GTDB taxonomy): domain Bacteria; phylum Pseudomonadota; class Gammaproteobacteria; order Burkholderiales; family Casimicrobiaceae; genus CAIWHR01. The sequence continues at coordinate 635 of DATIUK010000050.1, read as the reverse complement.
ACGCCGGCATGGCCGGCGACTGGGCGATCCTCAGGCTCGATCGCTGCCTCGGCGCGACCTACGGCTACCTGAAGCTCGGACCGGCGCGCGACGACGACGTGCTGCCCGAAGGCGAGCTGATGACCATCGGTTTCCCGCGCTCGCGCGGGCAGCGCGCGGGCGTGACCGTGGAACGCGGCTGCCGGGCGCAGGATCACGGCCCGGCGCCCGGACTGGTCGGCGTCGACTGCGCGTTCGAGAACGGCATGTCGGGGGGACCGGTGCTCGAGCGATCGGGCAGCCTCGGCTGGCGCGTGATGGGCATCGTCCAGCAGTCGCTGGGCGCCGTCGACGGCATCCTGCCGGCGTACTCGATGGCCCACCGCAACCAGGTGGTCGCCGCCACCGCGTTCCGGAAGGCGCTCGACCAGGCGCTGCGCGCGCCGGCAAAGCGCGCGCTCGCCACGAAGTCCAGGTGAGGCAACCTGCCGTCGCGTACGGCCCGCGATCCATCGTCGACGCAGCGCTGCCCGAGGGGCGGCGCCGGCGGGTCCGGCATGGACACCGCCCCTGCGGGCAGCGACGGCGGCGGCGGTTCACGTACAATCACCCCGCCTGCCGTCTTCATTCCCCGCCGCCCGGAGCTCCCCGATGTC
>DATIUK010000049.1:0-3149 GCA_035466885.1 Casimicrobiaceae bacterium | reverse complement strand
AGGTCGACGTGCTCGTCAGCGTCGTGTTCTCCGGGATGAGCGGCAGCGCAATCGCCGACGCCGCCGGCCCGGGATTGGTGACGATCCGGCAGATGCTGAAGAAGCCCGAGTACTCACCGGGCTTCGCCGGCGCCATCGTCGTGGCCAGCGCCACGATCGGCCCCATCATCCCGCCGTCGATCCCGATGGTCATCTACGCGCTGGTGTCCGGCGCCTCGGTCGGTGCGCTTTTCCTGGGCGGCGTCTTACCCGGTCTCCTGATGGCGGTGGTGCTGATGATCGCCGTGCACATCATCGCCGTCAAACGCAAGATGCCGCGCGACGAACGCGTGCCGCTCTCCGCCTATCCGCAGATCCTCTGGCGCGGCGCGCTGCCGCTGTCGCTGCCCGTCGTGCTGCTCACCGGCATCTACACCGGGGTCTTCACGCCGACCGAGGCGGCGGGCGTCGCGGCGCTGCATGCGCTGCTGCTGGCGGGCGTCGTCTACCGTGCGCTCGACTGGAAGACGCTGTACGGCGTGTTCCTCGACTCGACGCGATCCTCCGCGATCATCACGATGATCATCGCCGGCGCGTTCATGCTGAACTACGCCTTCACCTCCGAGGGTGTGCCACAGGCGCTGGCGCTATGGGTCGACTCCAAGGACCTCTCGCAGCTGCAGTTCCTGCTGCTGGTCAACGCGGTGTTCCTGGTCCTCGGCTGCTTCCTCGACGTATCGGTGATGCTGCTGGTGTTCGTGCCGATGCTGCTGCCGGCGGCGAAGCTCCTGGGCATCGACCTCGTCCACTTCGGCGTCGTCGTCGTCGTCAACATGATGATCGGGCTCATCACCCCGCCGTTCGGCATGCTGCTGTTCGTCACCAACGCGCTCACCGGGATCTCCATCCGCGACATGATGCGCGAGGGCTGGCTATTCCTCGTCATGCTGATCTTGCTGCTGCTCGCGATGGTGCTGTTCCCGCAGATCGTGCTGTGGCTGCCGCAGTCGATGGGCTACGGCCTCAAGTGACGCACGGGCGCAGGCGGCGAGCGCGGGGAGCGGGCGCCGCCGCGCGGCGCGCGCCCCCGCTGCGCTGACCCTACAGGTTGGCCGAGCGCCACCAGTTCGGGTGATCCCGGCGCAGCACCTGCTGCGCGAGCATCGGGTAGAAGACGAGCTCGGGGCCGATGCCGACGTAGAAGCCCTGCTTGACCATGCGGAACGGGAACTCGAGCGAGTGCACCCGGTGGACGAGCTTGTTCTGCTTGGTGACCGGGTTGAGCTCCATCAGCGCTTCGCGCAGGTGCTGCATGAACGGGTACGGCAGGTCCTCGTCCTGGCCGTCCTCGGGGTCGCGCGCCAGCCGGCCGAGCTCCAGCTCGACGAAGCACATCCCGGGGAAGCTGAACGAGTGCGACGGCGCGGTGGTGACGTCGCGGTAGTACGCCGCCGGGTCGAGGATGCTCGCGACCAGGCTGTTGATCGGCGTCAGGTCCTGGTACATGTGCCGCTCGGGCACGATCGGCGGCAGCGCGCCGCCGCGCGGCAGGCCCAGCGTGCTGCCCATCGCCGTGGTCAGGTAGAGCTTGCCGATGGAACTCACCGTCAGGTGCTCGATCACCCGGTACATCGAGATGTAGACCGAGTTCTTCGGCTTGCCGTCCGCCTTGGTCGTGCAGCGCGCGTAGCAGCCCTCGATGTCGAAGTACGGGTGCCGGTAAGTCGGGTCGATCTCGAAAAAGACCGCCTGCCCTTTCGACTTGAACTTGTGCCCGGTCGCGTAGTACTGGCCGAACTCCTCGGGCGGCAGCATCGAGGCGATCAGCGCCTCGGGAATCAGCGAAAAATACAGATGGATCGACATGGATTGATGCCTCCTTCGGGTAAGCCCATTGTCCTGCTTCCTTGCCGCCGGCGCCACGGCGGCGTGATCATCGCGCAACCCGCCGGCACCGACAACGCACGGCGCCGGCAGGACTCCATCGCTACCGGTCCTCCTTCTTGACGACGATGCGCATGCCGTAGAAGCTCCGGTAGACGAAGAAGAAGTTGACGGCGAGGAACGCCGCGGCCAGTGCGAACACCAGCGCGCCCATCCCCTGCAGCTCGAGCCCGACCGCCATCTCGACGGCGAGCAGCCCGAACAGGGTCGTGAACTTGATGATCGGGTTCATCGCCACCGACGCGGTGTCCTTGAACGGGTCGCCGACGGTGTCGCCGACGACCGACGCGTTGTGCAGGTCGGTGCCCTTGGCATGCAGCTCGGTCTCGACGATCTTCTTCGCGTTGTCCCAGGCGCCGCCGGCGTTGGCCATGAACACGGCCTGGTAGAGCCCGATGATCGCCAGCGAGATCAGGTAGCCGATGAAGAAGAACGGCTCGATGAACGCGCAGGCCAGCGTACCGAAGAACACCGCCAGGAAGATGTTGAACATGCCCTTCTGGGCGTAGATGGTGCAGATCTCGACGACCTTCTTGCTGTCCTTCTGCGACGCCTTGACCACCTCGTCCAGCCGGATGTGCGTGCTGATGAACTCGACCGCGCGGTAGGCGCCGGTCGACACCGCCTGCGTCGACGCGCCCGAGAACCAGAAGATCGTCGCCCCGCCGGCCACGAGGCCGAGCAGGAACGGCGGGTGCAGCAGCGACAGCTTGTCGAGGTTCTCGGTGAGCCCGCCGGTCAGCAGCATGACGATCGAGAACACCATCGTCGTCGCGCCGACGACGGCGGTTCCGATCAGCACCGGCTTGGCCGTCGCCTTGAAGGTGTTGCCGGCACCGTCGTTCTCCTCCAGCAGGAACTTGGCCGCGCGGAAGTCGAGGTCGAAGCCGAAGTCGCGCTTGATCTCGGCCTCGATGCCGGGCACCTGCTCGATCATCGAAAGCTCGTAGACCGACTGTGCGTTGTCGGTCACCGGGCCGTAGCTGTCGACCGCGATCGTCACCGGACCCATGCCGAGGAAGCCGAAGGCCACCAGTCCGAACGAGAACACCGCCGCCATCATGACCGCCTTGCCGTGGTCGGGATTGATGACGGTGACCAGATCGAACTGCGACAGCAGGTAGGCGCCCGCCATCAGGCCGACGATCACCACGCCGATCCAGAACGCCGAGAAGTACCCGGCGATGATGCCCGCCAGGATGTTGAGGCTGGCGCCGCCCTCGCGG
>DATIUK010000048.1:0-7413 GCA_035466885.1 Casimicrobiaceae bacterium | reverse complement strand
TCCGGCTCCGTTTCCAGCGGGGCCACCACCTCGGCCGCCGGGATGCCGTCGTCCCCGGCCGCAGCCGGCGCCATCGCGCTGTCGATCGGCAGCGCCGCGGCGAGTTCGGCGTCGAGCAATTCGGGAGCGACGTGCAGGATGCCGATCGCCTCGTTCGCTTCCGGAGCGCTTTCGCTCGCGGCACCGATCATCTTGGCGAGATCGGCGTCGCCGTGATCGGCGTCCGCCTCCGACGGCCCCGGCCATGGGCCCAGAATGCTCACCTCGCCTTGCCCCGTCTCCATCCACACCGACGGCTCGCCCAGGTCGAATTCGCCGGTCGCATCGAGGATCGACGGCGCCTCGATCTCCTCGACGATCTCCGTCAGCTCCGGAATGTCGTCGAGACTTGTCGGCGGCAGCGCGACCGGCGGCAGCGCCACCGGCGGTGGGTAGCTGCCGGCCGGCGGCGCGGGCATGTCGCGGGCCAGCGCCTCGCGCAACGGCGGCAGCTCATCCGCCGGGCCGGCAAGCAACTCGGCCGTGTCGGCGGGCTCCGCCGCACGTGCGGCAGCGACCGGCGCCGCCGCCGGCAACTCCGGCAGCGCCGCGCTCGCCACGGGACCGGTCTCCGGCGCCGCCCGCGCGAGTTCGAGCTCCAGCGCAGCCGCCGCCTCGGCCCCGGGCAGGGAGTCCGCGGCGACTTCGGTGAGCTCCGGGATGTCGTCGTCGACGGCGGGAGCGGGCGGCGGTGCGGCCTCGTCGGCCTTCGGCGGCGCCAGGTCGCGCTCCCGGTTGCGCCGCATCAGCGCATCGGCCTGCTCGAGGAGTTCGCGCGCGGTCGGCATCGGGGGCGCTAACCGCGTCCGGCGAGGTTGTGCTGGCGCAGCTCGTAGCCGCGCGACTTGTAGAAGCGCCAGCGTTCGCGACCGGCGGCGATGGCATCCTCGTCGGTCCCGACGATCTCGACCAACCGCTCGAAGCGGGCGAAGAACGGCGGCGGCAGCGCGTGCAGGTTGATCAGCACGTCGGCCGGTCCCTGGTGCTCCGGCGAGTGGTCGACGATGATCGGCGTCTCGTCGGCGTGCGGATGCGCAAGACGGCAATGCGGCAGGAAGCCGGTCGCCGGCCACTGCCACAGCCGCCGGTCGAACTCGTCGGTCGCCGGCCCGTCCGGGGTCAGGACGCGAACGCTGCCGTGCGCGGCAAACGCCTTGGCGACCAGGCGTGCGGCAACCTCGAGCCGATCGGCACAGTGCGTGTAGAAGTCGATCGACGTCATCGCGCGGCCGCGGGCCCGGCTCCGCGGCCCGTCAAGCCGTCGCCGCCGTGCCGGGCGCCGGTTCGTGGGCGAGGATCCAGGTGGCGAGCAGCGGCACCGGCCGGCCCGTTGCGCCCTTTTCCTTGCCCTCGGTCCAGGCCGTGCCGGCGATGTCGAGGTGCGCCCACTCGTACTTCTTCGCGAATCGCGACAGGAAGCACGCGGCGGTGATGCTGCCGCCCGGCCGACCCGCGATGTTGGCGAAGTCGGCGAAGTTGCTTTTCAGCCCCTCCTGGTAGTCGTCCCACAGCGGCAAGTGCCAGGCCCGATCGTACGCGTCGTCGCCGGCGGTGACGAGCGCCCGCGCCAGCGTGTCGTTGTTGCTGAACACGCCGGTGGCGACGTGGCCCAGGGCGATCACCATCGCGCCGGTCAGCGTGGCGATGTCGACGACGGCCTCGGGCTCGAAGCGCTCGGCGTAGGTGAGCGCGTCGGCGAGGATCAGCCGGCCCTCGGCGTCGGTGTTGAGCACCTCGATGGTCTGGCCCGACAGGCTGGTCACGACGTCGCCGGGCTTGGTCGCGCGCCCCGACGGCATGTTCTCGCAGGCGACCACGAGGCCGACGAGGTTGACCTTGGCCTTCAGCTCGGCAAGGGCACGGAAGGTGCCGAAGACGCTGGCCGCGCCGCACATGTCGAACTTCATCTGGTCCATGTCGGCGCCCGGCTTGAGCGAGATGCCGCCGGAGTCGAAGGTGATGCCCTTGCCGACAAGCACCAGCGGCCGCGTCTTTCGCAGCGAGGCGTTGTACTCGAGCACGATGAAGCGCGGCGGCTCCTCGCTGCCGTTGGTCACCGAGAGGAACAAGCCCATCTTGAGCTCCTCGATTTCCTTGCGTCCCAGCACGGTCGCCTTGATCTCGGGGAAGTCGCGGGCGAGTTCCAGTGCCCGCTCGCCGAGGTAGGTCGGCGTGCAGACGTTGCCCGGCAGGTTGCCGAGGTCGCGCGCGAGGTCGACGCCGTGCGCGATCGCAAGGCCGCGCACCGCGGCCGCCTCGCCGTCGGCGAGGTCCGAGCGCTGCGGAACCGACAGCGTGAGCTTGCGCAGCGGCCGCCGGACCTCGGCCTTCTCGCTCTTCATCTGCTCGAAGCGGTAGACCGCCTCCATCGCGACCAGCACGGCGTGCTCGACCCGCCAGGCGACCTCGCGGCGCTTGACCTTCTCCTCGGTGAGGTAGATGACCGCCTCGTAGGACCCGGTTTCGTTCAGGAGCTTGACCGCCGCCCGCACCGCGGCGCGGAACTCCTTGTCCCGGAACTCGCGCTCCTTGCCCAACCCGACCAGCAGCACCCGGTCGGCGAGCGTGCCGCGAACGTTGTGCAGCAGCAGCGTCGCGCCGAGCTTGCCCTCCATGTCGCCCCGGCGAATGATCTCGCTGATGTAGCCGTTGGACGCCCGGTCGACAAGTTCGGCCGAAAGAGAAAGCTTGCGGTTGTCGAAGACGCCGACGACGACGCAAGCACTCCGCTGCTTTTCGGGGCTGCCACTTTTTATGGTAAATTCCATCGCGCTCCGCTGCCTCCGACTGGTTACTTTTCTTTGCCTTGACGCGGCCGAGGCCGCATTATCGGCAAAACTGCCGGAAAAAGTCAAAAAACTCCCGATTCCATGATTTTTCGTCGCAGCCTCGTGCGGGAGATGACGACGACGGCAATGGGGCTGTTCCTGGTCCTGCTGGGCATCCTTTTCACCAATCTCGTCCTGAAGCTCCTCGCCCGCGCGGCGGGCGGCACCGTCGCCCCGGAAGGCGTGCTCACGCTGCTGGGCTTCGGCGCGATGTTCTACTTCAACATCCTGCTCTCGGTCACGCTGTTCCTGACCGTGCTGCTGACGCTGACCCGCTGGTATCGCGACAGCGAGATGATCGTCTGGTTCACCTCGGGCCAGAGCCTCGCGCAGTGCGTGCGTCCGATTCTGTGGTTCGCCGCCCCGTTCCTGGTCGCCATCCTGGCGCTGTCGCTGTACCTGTCGCCCTGGGCCGACCAGCGCCGCCTCGAGTACGAGCGGCAGCTCGAGTCGCGCGACGAGCTGTCGCTGATCACGCCGGGCCTCTTCCGCGAGTTCCGCCGCGCCAAGCTCGTCGTGTTCGTCGAGAGCATCAACACCTTCGACGGCACGATCCGCAACGTCTTCCTGCACTCGATCGAGGACGCCAAGGACGTGACCACGGTCGCCCGGTCGGGGCGCCTCGAGCAGATGCCCAACGGCGACCGGTTCCTGGTGCTCTCCGACGGGCGGCGCTACGAAGGAACGCCGGGCACCGCCGAGTACCGGGTGATCGAGTTCGAACGGCTGGGACGACGGATCGAGCCGGCCGAGGCGCGCGCGCTGCCGACCTCGTCGAAGTCGATTCCGACCGAAGTGCTGCTCGAGAGCGAGGGCCGGATCGAGCGGGCGGAGCTCTTCTGGCGGCTGTCGATCCCGATCTCCGCGCTGGTCCTCACGCTGCTCGCGATCCCGCTCGCCTACGTCAACCCCCGGGTGGGCCGCTCGCTGAACCTGGTCGGCGCGGCGTTCATGTACATGATCTACAGCAACTCGCTCAACATCGTGCAGAGCTTCATCGCCCAGGGCAAGCTCGATTTCTGGGTCGGCCTGTTGGTGCCGCACCTCGTCGCCGTCGCGATCGTCGCCGCGCTGTTCAGCCGCCAGCTCGTCACCTTCGGGCGGCAGTTCCGGGCCAAATCCGGGCCGGAGGCGGCATGAAGACGCTCACCCGCTACATCGGGCGCGAGGTGCTGGGCGCGATCCTGCTCATCTTCATGGCGCTGATCATGCTGTTCGCGTTCTTCGACCTCATCGCCGAGCTCGGCAACGTCGGCAAGGCGAACTACACGATCAGCACGGCGCTGCTGTTCGTCGCGATGCAGCTGCCCTCGCGCATGTACGAGCTCTTCCCGGTGGCGGCGCTGATCGGCACGCTGTTCGCGATCGCGCAGCTGGTGGCGAGCTCCGAGTACACGGTGATGCGCGCCTCGGGCGCGTCGCTGCTGCAGGTGTCCTGGGCGCTGCTGCGGGTCGGCATCCCGCTCGCGCTGGTGACCTTCCTCGCCGGCGAGTACGTGGCGCCGCCGGCCGAGCGCCTCGCCCGGCAGGTGAAGGCGGCGGCCAGCGGCGACTCGCCGCGCGCCGTCGTCGCGCAGCAGTTCGCCTCCGGCTTCTGGTTCAAGCAGGACCGCAGCTTCGTCAACATCCGCAGCGTCCTCGCCGACATGACGCTGATCGGCGTGCACATCTACGACTTCGACCGCGACATGCGCCTGACGACGATCCGCACCGCCGAGTCCGGACGCTTCGCCTCGAACGGGCACTGGGAGCTCGCCGGCGTCGACACCACCGAGATCGCCGCCGACCGCGTGCAGCGGTCGCGGTCGCCGACCGCAGACTGGCAGACGGTGCTGCGGCCGTCGCTGCTGACCGTCTTCCAGGTGCCGCCGGAGAAGCTCGAGCTCGGCACGCTGTGGGACAACACGCGGCTCCTCTCCCAGAGCACGCAGAAGACCACCCGCTTCGAGGTCGCGTTCTGGAACAAGGTGTTCTACCCGGCGGCCGTGATCGTGATGATGATCCTCGCCCTGCCCTTCGCCCACTTCCAGCGCCGCCAGGGCGGCGTGGGCTTCCGCATCTTCGCCGGCACGATGCTCGGGCTCATGTTCTTCCTCGTCGGCCGGCTGTTCTCGCACCTCGGCGTCCTGAACGACTGGCCGCCGCTGGTCTCCGCCCTGCTGCCGCTGGCCGTCTTCCTCGGCCTGTCGGTGTCGATGCTCTACTGGCTGGAACGACGGTAGCGCAGGGCGGTTCCCCGCCGCGGCCACGCGCGGCTTGCGCCGGGCTTCCCGGCGCGTCACACGTGCAGCGCGCGGCCCAGCGCCCGCAGCGCGGCTTCCTGCACGGCCTCACCCAGCGTCGGGTGCGCGTGGATCGTGTGCGCCACGTCCTCCAGCACCGCGCCCATCTCCAGCGACTGCCCGAACGCGGCGGCCAGCTCGGCGACGCCGCGGCCCACCGCCTGCCAGCCGACGATCCGGTGATCGTCGCGCCGGGCCACGACGCGGATGAAGCCGTCGGGCGACTCGAGCGTCAGCGCCCGCCCGTTGGCCGCCAGTGGGAACTGCGCGCTGACGAGCTCCTCCTGCCGCGTGCCGTCGGCGGGGCCGATGCCGGCGACGACCACCTCGGGATCGGTGTAGCAGACGGCAGGGATCGCCGCGGGCACGAAGCGACGACGGGCGCCGCCGATGATCTCGGCGACCATCTCGCCCTGCGCCATCGCACGGTGCGCTAGCATCGGCTCCCCGGTGAGATCGCCGATCGCCCAGACGTCGCGCATCGACGTGCGGCACTGCGCGTCGACGCGCGTTGCGGCGCCGGCCATCTCGAGCCGCAACGACTCGAGGCCGTACCCCGACGTCGCCGGCCGGCGGCCGACCGCAACCAGCACGCGGTCCGCCGGCTGCTCGAACTCGGTGCCGTCGCCGCGGCGCACGCGCAGCGCATCGCCAGCGGCGTTCCAGCCGCCGACCGCGCATTCGAGATGCACGACGATGCCCAGCCGGCGCAGCGACGCGGCGACCGGACGGGTGAGCTCGGCATCGTACGCGGGCAGCACGCGCGGGAGCATCTCGACGACGGCGACCTCGCAGCCCAGCTTGCGGTAGACGGTGCCGAGCTCGAGCCCGATGTAGCCGGCGCCGACGACGACCAGGCGCCGCGGCAGCGACACGGGCGCGAGCGCCTCGGTCGACGAGACGACCGGCCCGCCGAACGGCAGCTGCGGCAGCGCCACGGGCAGCGAGCCGGTGGCGAGCAGCAGGTGCGCGCAGCCGATGCGCAGCGTCGCGCCGTCGACGGTGGCGATGTCGACGGTCTTGCCGTCGACGATCTGCGCACGCCCGTGGACGACGCGCACGCCGCTCTTCTTCAGCAGCGCCGCGACGCCGCCGGTGAGGCGAGTCACGATGCCATCCTTCCAGCCGACGAGCGTCGGCAGGTCGATGGTCGGCGCCGAAGCGCGGATGCCGAGCGGCGAGTCGCCCGCGTGCCGGCACGCGCGCTCGAACTCGTCGGCGGCGTGGATCAGCGCCTTCGACGGAATGCAGCCGACGTTGAGGCAAGTGCCGCCGAGGCGCTCGCCCTCGACCAGCACCGTCGGGATGCCCAGCTGGCCGGCGCGGATCGCCGCCACGTAGCCGCCGGGGCCGCCGCCGATCACCAGCAGCGTCGTCGCGTCGGTCTTCATCGCCTACTCGACGAAAAGCAGCGCCGGGCACTCGAGCGCGCGGCGCAGCGCCTGGACGAACTCGGCCGCGACGAGCCCGTCGACGACGCGGTGGTCGAACGACGACGACAGGTTCATGACCTGCCGCGGCTGGACCGCTCCCTCCCGCCAGACCGGCCGGGTGACGATGCGGTTGACGCCGATGATCGCGGTCTCCGGCGGATTGATCACCGGTGTGGTGACGATGCCACCCAGCGGCCCGAGGCTCGTGATGGTGATCGTCGAGCCGCCGAGCTCCTCGCGCGTCGCCTTGCCCGCGCGCGCCGCCTCGGCCAGTCGCGCGACTTCCGCCGCGCCCGACCACAGGTCGCGCGCCTCGGCGTGCCGCACCACCGGCACCAGGAGGCCGCTGGGCGTCTGCGTGGCGATACCCACGTGCACCGCCGCATGGCGGGTGAGCGTGCCCGCCTCGTCGTCGTAGTGCGCGTTCAGGTCCCGGAACGACGGTGCGGCGAGGACGATCGCGCGCATCAGGAACGGCAGCACGGTGAGCCGGCCGCGGGTCGCGCCGTGCATCTCGTTGAGTCGCGCGCGCAGCGTCTCGAGCTCGGTGACGTCGACCTCCTCGACGTACGAGAAGTGCGGAATCCGGCGCTTCGACTCCTGCATGCGCTGGGCGATCTTGCGCCGCAGCCCGATGACCGGCACGACCTCCTCCCCGTCGCGCGGCGCGTAGCGCGACGGCGGCATGGCGGTCGCGACCGAACCGCCGACACCCGCCGCACAGGCGTCGAGGTCGGACTGCAGGATGCGACCGGCCGGACCGCTGCCGGCGACGAACTGCAGGTCGAGACCGAGGTCCCAGGCGCGGCGGCGCACCGCCGGAGAAGCGAC